>JAADDM010000192.1 GCA_013153955.1 Gammaproteobacteria bacterium
TTCTTTTCTCAAGCATCCTATTCATTTTTTATTTCGTGGATTTGATGAGTACTTGTCTGAGTCAGGTGCGACTTGTTTCAGATTACCAATGCTGAACTATCTAATCAAAGCCGATATATTATTTAAATTGTTACTTACGTATATTTGGTACATTGAAATAAGTCGAAAGCATCTCAGCACCAGGTTGTGTCTTTCGACTGGTAGCTTGCAGTACAGGTCTTTGTGTAAGTCTCTATGTGACTAGCATTTAAAGAAACACGGCATCAGGTTTCTTGTTATAAACAGGCCCATGCTTTGATATCGCGCTCAGAAATCATTATCGATATTAAAAATACACACAAATACAAATATACCTAACGATAAAAAAGAGTACGTTCTTACGTACACGCAAACACACACTTAGTGACTACAAAGACAGACGCTCTTAGCGGCCATACAGACCACGACAGATACTTATTAACGACAAACACAGACAGAGTCATTACCCTCACACACCTACACACATTCTAGGCAGACTGCCAACTTAGCATCATCATTATTTTAAAATACACTTAGGCTATATGTTATTTAAAAATACTTCTATCCATACAAGTTCACCCAGCTGCACGCAACACACCAGTCGTCACAGCCCGACAAAGCTCATCGGACTAAGCTGATTGGACCAATGAACAGAATCATAGCTGACAGATGTCACATCTGTTCAGTCTAATTGTTAGCAATAAATCCAATTAGTTTAGCTTTTTCACCTTCGCCAGCCTATCTAAAGAGTCGGCATTCAGAAATATCAGTACTTCACTGATGAAATCCGAAAGCCGAAATAGCTATCTGAAGTTAAAATAGAATTGACTGCGTGCTGATTTATTGCTGAGTACCTTTAAGGTGTGTTTTGAAAATGCTCTACTTACCTTATAAGACGCGAACAGACGTTGCTTTCTTCTGGATTCGGCTCACAGACAGTGACCACCAGGAAAGTGGTGAATAGCGAAATCCAGAGGAGTCCAATTTGACAGTCCTTCATTTTCCTAGCTGCTGTTTTTATAATTATGAAATCTGGAAATAAATATGCCTTGATAACCTTTACTCTATTCCGCACTTGATACATCCTTCGCATTCAAATGCTCCCGATTTCAAGTAACACGTAGACATTACCTTTGACATTTCTTAAATTTAAGCAATCAAAAACCATTTTAAACCACCACATGCAACGATGATCTGCTTATATTTATGTTAAGATGTTCACATGTTTGCTATTGGTACTACTCATAACAAGTGTCTCTAAATAAGACGGTGTGACATCTGAAAAGCTAATACTTATATTCGTAAATAAGCAATCACTGAAATCATAACTTACCGAAGCAGGGTGCCGTCCGACTACTGCGCTGTCCGTAGGACCAGAGAACGTAACCGCTGTCAAAGCAAGCTAACCGGGACTTGAAAGAAGTCAGGCACATACATGCAGAAACAGAACAAAATCTGCTTTATATGCTTCTCTGGGAGCATTCAGCTGGCGTTCTACGGCCGACTTGCCTCTAGGCACTTCCGAACTTTGTCCACGACTAAGCACGTTGTGTCCAATAAACGACAACCCGAGGGAGGGAACTTCCCGAACTTCAACAATAACACTAACCTTATCAGATCGCCTTAGCACGATTTCTTTCATACGAACGCAGCCTATTATCAGTTCTCAAGGCAAAATAGTACACGCTTTCGCCAGCCTTGTACAGATAAGTGAATTCCCTTAACATAAATAAAAAAGCGTCACTTCTCGGTTAGAAGAGGAATGTAGACCTAGCAAAAGTGTCAAAACCTTTGTATCCGGTCAGAAGATTCGGTGAACTCTGTAGACATTCAGTGCCATATACGTATAGTTGTAGGTACCGAGAATACTAGATGCCGGAGACCAGATAGGAATAAATACATTTGTGAACGCGTTACAGCACACATCGGCGTAATGTCTAACGCGTCGGGATGGGGTGAATTTAGATGTCACATGCCGATTGTCTGTTATGATGACATGTATGTGCGCGTGTCCTGAGGGGAGTTGGAACAAAAATAAATTCATTTTGTTTTTGCACCAGCTACACGAAGCAGCTTTTTGTTCGAGTTTCTCAGGAGTCGTGATAAAGGTACGGTACTATAAATATGCACGAATAAAGCTGTATCGCTCTGTCCAATCAAGATCCTTTGTGCCGTATTTTCGATAATATCATCTCGTTTTAAATGCCAGTGTTTTGCTACAGAATTAAGGTGACCTAGGTTCTTCAATTCGGTCGTTTTTGTATGAATCAGTGAAACTAGGAAGTTAAAGTTCACATACTAAACTGGCGTGACGTTATTGTAGAGAAGATTTATTATGTCGCCGGTGTTTTCTAGACACCTTTTTGCGTTGTGTCATTGTTTGATCGTTGTGCTTCTGATTCCACTCTTCCTGAATGATTAGCATTTATTTCGCTCCAGGATAAGGATATGTTGTTTCAAGGTAGTTGTAGGATTGTGACGGACAATCCGTTCCTTTCACAAAATTAAATTAGTAGCGGAGAACTACTATGACATTATACTGACAGTGGCTTCCAGTTGTCCGCATACAAACTTCAATGGCGGGTTCGACTAAACGGACCTTTTCCTGATTAACTGGCTTGTGTTGCCAGTGGACTGATTGTGTACGTACCCAACGGGGCCGGAAACACGCGTGACTTCCCAATGTCGGTCCCATCGTGACGTCATAGCCACGCGATCGTGTGCAGCAAGGACCACTGAGTCTCCAACAGACAACATCCCGTTATTAGGCTTACGTTGTAGCCTCTTCCGGTTGTATTTACGACTGTCTTCAGTGGTAGCCTTAACAACGTGCAAGGCTTCAAGACGAAGACAAAATGGTCATCTGGATCTGCACGCAGTAGTTCGGTTAAGGGTAAACAGCTGCGGCGTCCATATAACCGAAAGAACGGCGTGAAGCCCGTAGTGGTAGACACCGACGTTCGGTAGGCTAATAGGGCTTCGCCTAGCTTTTCCTCTCATCGGCTCGCCGCATTATTACACGTTTTAGAGATGAGCTGTTTAATTGTCTTATTTGCTCTCTCAATCAGTCCGTTACTGGCCGGATGTCCGGTCGTGATGCGATGGTGTTCGATACCTAGACAGGGCAGGTATGCCTGGAATTGGGCTCCCTCATTGTCCGTGGTACACATTTTGGGGATCCCGTGGCTGGGCAGAAAATGTTCCGCAAATGCATCCCATACACATTTGTTGGTTTTATCTGGTAAGGGATATACTTCAGAGGCCAGGGAACACCCTCTGCTGCTGTATGGCAACGGCCCTAAGATCTAGTCCATCATGCAGCAAGGGTAGGAGCTCCCTTACTTCCGGTACCGGTTCGGCAGCGTCACGTGGTTCTACCCAGTCACCGGCATCGAACACAGCCACCTCTGGGTTGGGACGAATAGGGCTTACCACGTCA
>JAADDM010000044.1 GCA_013153955.1 Gammaproteobacteria bacterium
ATACCGATGTCGGTAAAACCTTTGTCTCTGGCTGCATAGCCACCCACCTCGTTCAGGCTGGAATAACGGTCTCACCCCGTAAACCCATCGCTTCTGGGTGTATCCGCCAGACAGATGGCAGCCTCCTCCCTGAAGACGCGCTGTTTTTACAACAAAGCAGTCAGAGTCACGACACTTTAGGCACCATTTGTCCGTACCAGTTTGAACCTGCCGTCTCCCCACAAACGGCAATCAAAGACGCAGGTCTAAACATAACTCTCCATCATCTTGTTCAAGCCTGCCTAACACCTGCCGATAGCTTCGCTTTGGTTGAAGGGGCTGGTGGGTTTTACTCGCCACTTGCATTAGACGGGCTCAACAAGGATTTAGCCACCGCCCTGCAACTACCCGTTATTGTTGTGGTCGCCAACCAGCTTGGCTGCATTAATCAAACCCTGCTCACGCTAGCAGCGATAAAACAGGCAGGCCTAGTCGTTCACAGCATCATCTTGAACAATGTGAATAACGACCCTACAAATCATGCCAAGGGACTTACCGACTTTACTGATACAGCGATTTTCAGCAGCCCTTATTCAGAGACTAAACAGGCAACGCTTATTGAGGGCTGGCGTATTTAACCAGAACTGGTTAATTACATCATTCAATCTAATTTAAGTTCATTCGCCCTGCACAGCCTTTACAATACCCATACCAACTCAAAACCCTAGAGGATTTCACCGTGGCCAATACCATTACCGCTTCTGTATTATTAGACTTTAAAGGCGAGTCAAAAGAACTCAGTGTTCAGTTTGACCTAGATGACTGGGTCAACCGAAGTAATGGCGAAATGCCTGACTTTGTCTCGGCGGCCGCAGGGGCAAATGACACTGGACTTTACTCTTACGAACTAGAGGCAATGGGCGCTGCAGATGTGAGCTTTTCAAGACCAACCGGCATGGCTGATCGCTTTTTTGATGCGGCAACTAAATGTTTCGATTTTGAGGGGTTTCGTAAAAACTGGCTTAGAAATGTCTATTTTGGATCGCTCAGTAAAATACACCAAACGCACTTCGATAGCCCTTTAATAGAGGACTCTCCGCAGCACCTTGCCATGTTAGATGTCGTGCACCTGATTCGCAAAGAGTACAACTAACTGCGCAAATAGCAGGCAATAAAAAAGGCGCAACTGCGCCTTTTTTTGTATCACCCATTTAAACAAGTTGTTACTTAGTCTGTCTCAACGTCAGCTTTTCGGCATCCTCATTATTATCAACCGTCACTTCCATATCGTGTAAGCGCCCATCCTTAATATCATAGATAAAACCATGCACCGCTAAGGTTTGACCTTTCTCCCACGCCTTTCTAACGGCTGGAACATGACAGATATTACGCACCTGTTCAATCACATTGATTTCACAAAGACGATCCACTTGCTCCGACTTTGGCAGATGAATCAAATCCTGTTTGGCTCGCTGATAGTATTTACGAATAGGTCGGATCCAGTGATCAATCAAATCCGGGTTATTATCATTCAGTGACGCCATAACGCCACCACAACCGTAATGACCATTCACGATAATGTGCTTTACTTTAAGCACTTCAACCGCATATTGAATCACCGATAAAACATTCATATCACTTGAGTTAACCAGGTTTGCGATATTACGGTGTACAAAAATAGTTCCGGGATCCATTTTGACTAACTCATTGGCTGGAACACGGCTATCAGAACAGCCTATCCACAAATACTCTGGCGTTTGCTGATGAACCAAGCTTTGAAAAAAGCCCGGTGACTCTTCATTAATTTGCGCTACCCACTCTTCGTTATTTTTAAATAACTGTTGAATATCTTGATCACATCCACACGCCTTACTCATCTTTTATACACCTTACCGCTCATCGGTTTTCTTTGCATCTGTGCCACCCAACTGCTTAGGCACCCACAACTTCATAATAATCAATACAGTTAAAATACCTGCCAAAAACATAAAGCCCATCATCGGCCAAAGGCTCACGACAATCTCCCAACTCTGGGCGACAGGTAGGCTCAACCCCTCGACTGTCTCCGTTAACAGCAGTCGATCAACTGATCCCATAAAATAGAATAAAAGGATTACCATTAACCCAATAATCACTATACACATGGTACTCTCCAGACATAAAAAATGCCCTTAACCAAAAGACTAAGGGCATTGAGTAAATGTATGACACTCAACCGTTAACTCTCCTCTCCGGCTGAAAAACCAATTTGAAAGGCGGCCATTAAGGCTTGATGCACCTGATCTTGATCGCAGCCTTTTGCAAGGTACGTTTCCGCGATATGCTGCATCAACCTCTCTGTTGTCACCTCACTACACGCGGCTAAAAAATCATGGAGAGGCATTGCGCCTGCTTCCAAGAACTTTGCCACGTACCCTTCAGCAGCCACAACCTGAACAGGCGTGCAATCCATTACTTCATACATATAAGAGTAAGAATCGACCTTATTCTGACGGCCAATCACACGGGGAATCGAGTGTGCAAACTCACTCAGCCCGCCTAAATGCGGGGGTAATTTAATTTCAGCTTCAAAGTGATGCTCCTCTCCAACATAAGAGAAATCCATCACCACAGTTATTTTATTATCCATACTCATTCACCTTTATGAGGTTAGCGTCATAAAGACTTGCGGTAACTGCTCCGGAAGCTTTTCAACATGATCAATCACCGTAAAACTATTACCAAAGATATCTGCCACATACTCATCTGCCTTTGGATCAAGCGTAATACAGTAGCTATGAATACCCATATCCTTCAACTCTCGAACGGCCATTTTCGTATCTTGAATCAAGACCTGAGGGTCCTTGGTATCAATATCCGCTGGCTCACCATCGGTTAAAATAAGCAAAATTTTCTTTTCAGCGCTCTGCCCTTCAAGGTAATGTGCGGCATGACGCATCGCAGGCCCCATTCGAGTTGAATAGGACGCTTCCATTGCAGCAATTCGCGACTTAACCGTATCACAGTAGTGCTCAGAGAAGCCCTTGATATGCTCATAACGAACTTCTTGACGGGTATCCGAACAGAAACCAGCGATGGCAAACTTATCCCCCAACTGTTCGATTGTCCAAGCGGTAATGGCTAAGGCTTCCTCTGAAAGCTCCAGCAAGGTCTGCCCGGTCTCTGGATTACGCTCATTCAACGATTGAGAGGTATCCACCAATAGCATCACGGCAATATCACGACTGTCCGTCACATGACTGTAATTAATACGCGGGTCAGGTACTTGACCGCTTTTAAAGTCAATAATAGAACGCAGTGCAATATCTAAATCCAGCTCTTCGCCCTCTTCCTGAAAACGAATACGCTTTTTATTCTGAGGCTTAAGCATCTCAATCATCTTTTTAAGGCGCTTAGCAAGTGCGCCATGCTTTTCCATTAGACGATCAATTTTGCCCGCATCTCCAGATGGGTGTAAACGCTCATACACGGTTGTCCATTCAGGACGGTAGCTTTCCGAAACATAGTCCCATTCGTCATAACGACGCGGAGGTAACCCACCATCATCTTCAACCAACTTGTCTTCAGACTCATACTCATTCGGGTTGTAATCTTCTGCCTCATCACTCTCTTCATGGTGCATCCACATAACGCGGTTATCATCACGATAAGAAATTTCTGTGTCGTCAAAGAAAACCCCCGGAAGACTGTCTGATTTTTTACGTGACTGAATATAGAAATCACTGCCCAGCTTAACCATGTCCTTGGTTGTCGTCTCTTCACCACGCGCATCCATGATCTCATAGAAGCGCGCCTTGAAGGTTTCAATCAACTCATTTTCGGCATCAAAGTCTTTATCTAAAATGGCACGAGATAAACGGGTTGCTCTATAACGCAGGCAGGCAAATTTAGTTGAATCACAACTGCCTTTCTCAGGATACGGATGTAGCTGCATAAACAACTTTCTCAATCCCGGAAAACGCTTCATCGCAAGGTATTCAATACGACTGTCTTCAAAGGTCGAAATAAACAACTGCATATGCGGGGCAAAGTTATCTGCCATTAGCTCTTCAGACCACTGATAGTGCCCCATCATGTGCGCAACAGTTGCGTGATAAATATCAACCCCTGCCACCCCATTTTCATCTTGGAAGACATCAGGAACCGCAAGGCACGTATCATCTAAATACGGAACAGGCTTACGTAACTGTTTAAAACCGGTTGTAAAAGAGAGAAAGGGTAAATCATTATCCCAGAAGGCATCTTTAAGCATGGTCAACTGCCGCTCAACTTGCTTAAAGGCTGTACCCTCACGTTCACGGTTAATAATCGCACGCGCATCTGGAGACTCTAGTGAAAAATAGGCAATTTGTTCATCAGGCGTATTACAGTAGTTACGTAAACCGAAGGAGATAAAGCGATCGAGTCCGTCAACGTTCAACAAGCTAATGAGCTGCGGAATAGATTTAAACAACGGCCCTAACCCTGGACTTTCGTAACGGGAATAGTGTCCTGAAACAACTTCCTGAGACTCGGTCGCATAGGCTCTAATGATTTCAATAAAACGCTTAAAGTCGTCCGAATTTTCAAGCACTCGAGCCACGGTTGGCAGACACTCAATAAATGCTAATACCGCTTTTTTGCTTGGGCTACGCACCAGTGAATAAGCGAAATCAGGGACAATTTGACACGCTTCAATTCCCACTTGGCTGGCGATAGCTGGCATCTCAACTAAGTAAGCAAGACCGGGCTCTACGCCCGTTCCCATACTGAATAGAAAGTTAGCGCCTTCAATGTAGGCATCCACCCCTTCAGGGCTTAATAAGCTAACCGCTTCTTCTAAGCACTCAGGAAATACCTCTTGAGCGATTTCGAATCCAGTCGTAAATTTAGACTGATATTGTGCAAGTAGTTCGTCATTCATAATGAATTCAACTCGTTTGATAACCGCTATAAATAGCACTATCTTCAATTAGGGATGTATTTCCAATACGGAAATATAAATGCGCTTTGGAATAAGCAATTTTGATTTTAGCAGGCCTGAGTAGGGGATTGCCCCAATCAAATAGAAGAAACTTTCATTCACCTCTATTTTCAACGCAGGTCTGCCGCTAAGAGAGACCTGCTAAAACAAAATCTAGCCGAAGATAAGTTCGATAGCTGTATCCAGTGTTTCACGAATATCCGCGTCATCTGTAATCGGGCGAACCATCGCCATTTTACAGGCTTCTACTGGTGTAACCCCCTGATTGATTAGGGTTGCTGCATAAACCATAAGGCGCGTAGAGATGCCTTCGTCTAGGCCGTGGCCTTTTAGTTTACGGGCTGTCTCACCAATCTTAACCAGCTTATTCGCTGTCTCACGATCAATATTCCCCTCTTTCTGAAGGATACCGGCTTCAACATCAGGTGCCGCATAATCAAAATCAAGTCCACAGAAGCGTTGCTTAGTTGACTGTTTAAGATCTTTCATTATGGTCTGATAACCCGGGTTATATGAGATAACTAGCTGAAAATCTGGGTGAGCTTTAATCAACTCACCCTTCTTGTCTAGTGATAGCTCACGACGGTGATCTGTCAACGCGTGAATCACAACCATTGTATCCTGACGTGCTTCAACAATCTCATCCAGATAACAAATTGCACCATAACGCGCAGCAAGTGTTAATGGACCATCGACCCAACGCGTTCCGTTGGCATCTAGTAGGTAACGACCCACTAAATCAGATGCCGTAATGTCTTCGTTACAAGACACTGTAATAATTGGCTTACCTAATTTCCATGCCATATGCTCAACAAAACGAGACTTACCACAGCCAGTTGGGCCTTTTACCATCACTGGCAGGCGTGCTGCATAAGCAGCTTCATAAAGCTCAACTTCATTTGATTGTGCATCATAAAACGGTTCGTTTTCAATTTTGTATTGTGCAATATCCATGTCAATATCCTTATCACCCCGAGGGTGTTTTTAGGTTGTCAATTTAAGTCATTTAACAAAAGGGACGCTAAAATCGCCTTGATTAAATAACCTAGTCAAATAGTAGGTATTTAGTTTGGGGTTTAAAAAAACCCCTACCGATGTAAACCAAAGGTAGAGGCTTCAATGGGTTGTACCAATAAGTTATTCGTTAACCGAATTGCTTATTTGTGTACACCCAACTTCTCACGCCAACCAGGGTAGATCGAATCAGCATCACCAGGGAACGACTCAAACGCACGTGCGAATTCGTTGTGTTCCTTAGCATACTCAATAGGATCTGCACCAGACTTCCAGCAATCATATGCTTGAGCAAGAGACTTAGCACCGGCTGCTGGAGAATCGATGTGACCATAAGAACCACCACCAGAAGTGTTGATTAGGTTACCGTGACCTAGGTTCTCGAAGAAACCAGGTAGACGTAGTGCGTTCATACCACCAGAGATGATAGGCGTAGTAGGCTTCATACCTTCCCACTTCTGATAGAACACAGGACCTTGACACTCATCACGTTCGATCATGTATGCGATGTTACGGTCATCTGCTCCACCTTCCATCTTACCGAAGCCCATTGTACCCACGTGGATACCTGACGCTCCCTGTAGACGAGAGATCTTAGCCAATACAAATGCAGTATAACCACGATCCATATAAGGAGAAGTGATTGCACCGTGACCAGCACGGTGATAGTGCAAGTACTGAGAAGCGTAGTTACGACGTGCAGTCGTAATCATTCCAGGACCACCAACATAACCATCAACTAGGAATGCACATTGTGGAGCGAACTCACCAAACTGCTCTAGAATGTAGTCAGCACGGTATGTCATTTCATGGTGATCATCTGCAGTAATGTTTGCAGAGAAAAGCTTAGCTTCACCCGTCTCATCCTGTGCACGCTTCATCGCGTCAACAGTTAGAGGGATAACTTTCTTCATTGGTGCATAAGTTTGGTTACCTTGTGGCTCATCATTCTTGATGAAATCACCACCTAGCCAGAACTGGTATGCAGCATTTGCAAACGGCTCAGGACGAAGGCCTAACTTAGGCTTGATGATTGTACCCGCGATATAACCACCGTTTACACGTGGACGACCAAGCATCTTCCATAGGTTTGTAATATCAACCGCTGGTCCGTCATATAGGTGCAACTTAGATTCTGGAATCCAGAAATCAACCATCTGTAGCTGACGTACGTCACCCATCGCTTGGTTGTTACCAACAGAAAGCGTTAGGAAAGATACCAACATCGCTTTACCATCGATGTTGTTACGATCGAATAAACCGAACGGGTATGCAACACGCATAGTCTTGTTCGCTTCATCAATCTGATAAACCATAGCATCTAGGCCTTCAGTGAATTCATCAGTAGTACAAACTTGTACGTTAGTACCTGTTGAAGACTCTGCACAAACGTGTGCAGCAACTTCTAGGTAACCATACCCAGCAGCAGGAGTCATTGTGTAAGCTACAAGAATATGATCCTGACCAGCAATTAGGTCTTCTTCTTTTAGCGATAAGTCAGCATAACGATTCGACTGATCCATTTTCTATACCTCTATTAGACGCTTCAGGTTTATTTAATGTCCTAAACACATCTTTTTATATTAAGCTCAGCTCTTGTTTAAGAACCCAGCCCCAAATTAGTAAAGTCCATTTTAAGCATTCTGGAACAGAATACAAATTAAACTTTTATATTAAACCTATAGATGATTATCTATCGTATAAGATACTACCTATAGATAATTTATTTTAGCTTCGTCACCGCTAGGGTACTGGCCTCTGCCTTTAACAACTCCACCAAACGCTCTGCGGCAATCGACTGCACCTTTCCCTTTGGATAAACTAAGTACCAATACCGATTAATGGGAAACCCCTTTACATCTAGCACAGTTAACCGCTTATCATTAATCTCCTCCATCAACGTTGGGAGAGAGGCCACACTGATGCCCAAATCTTGCAACAGACCTAAGCGAATAGACTCATTCCCGCCGAGTACCATTTTGATATTTGGTACAAACCCATAATCCTCAAAGACTTTTTCGATATGGGACCGAATACCCGAGCCTTTCTCTCGCATCAAAAAGGGCTCATGCTTTAAATCCTCTAAACTCAACCCTGACTTTGAAGCAAAGCTGTGCTGACTATTCGCAACAAAGGAGAGCGGATTAACAGCCAGACGAACAGACTCCACATTTAGCCCCTCTGGTGGCTGACCGAGAATATAAAAATCGTCTTGATTACTCTGCAATCGCTCAAGTAGGCGCTCACGGTTACCGACCTGCATGGACACCGATACATTCGGATACAACTCACTAAAATCATGAATAACTTTCGGTACAAAGTATTGTGCAGTGGAGATAACCGATAGCTTAATATGCCCTCCGGAAAAACCTTTCAGTCGATCAATACTCTCTTCGGTATTCACCAAAATATCCAACACTTGTTTGACGGACTTTTGCAGCTCTTCGCCTGCTGGGGTGAGGTACACCTGTCGACCTATCTGCTCAAATAAAGCAACTTCCAAAACTTCTGCTAATTTCTTTACTTGAATAGACACGGTCGGTTGCGTTAGATATAACTCTTCTGCAGCCTTGGTAAAACTGTTATGACGTGCAATCGCATCAAACACCTGTAACTGCCTAAGGGTTGCATGCCTTGCTAACTGACTGACTCTATCGCCCATTTTCACTCCTACTAACTTGTGACTTATGATCTGATCTGATCAAGCTTTATTCTAGCAATAAAAAAACCCGAGACAAGCTCGGGTTTTTTATCGTCAATCAAACTAACTGTATGAGACCTTTACAGGAGTGAGGCACGAGATAAGAATGAGATAAAATATCCCTAATAGAGGCGAAAAACGTAGGTAATAGCGGGCTATTGACAAGTTTTTCAACGAATAGTAGGGAGATTTTAGCCATTAAAATCCGTGGATTCACTCCTGCACAGGTCTCTGTATATTATTTTACAGTTTGGTTTAATGAACCTGATGCATAACGTGCCTGCATCTCTTCAAGTCCTACAGACTTGATCTTTGAACCGTGACCAGCACACCCAAACGCTTCGAAACGTGCCTTACAAATTTCCATCATTGCATTTTCAGCAGCGTTGTAGAATTTGCGAGGATCGAAGTTAGCCGTGTTTTCTGAAAGGTGCTTACGAATTGCACCAGTAGATGCCATACGTAAATCTGTATCGATGTTTACTTTACGAACACCATACTTGATTCCTTCAACGATTGCTTCAACTGGAACACCATAAGTCTGGCCCATGTCTCCACCGTAGTTGTTGATGGTATCTAACCATTCCTGAGGAACAGAAGAAGAACCGTGCATAACGATGTGTGTATCAGGAATGCGCTCGTGGATTTTCTTAATTTGATCGATCTTAAGAACATCGTCACTTGGCTTAGAAGTAAACTTGTAAGCACCGTGAGAGGTACCAACAGCAACTGCTAAACAATCTACGTTAGTATCTTTAACGAACTGAGCTGCTTCTTCAGGATCTGTTAATAGGCTATCCATATCAAGCTTCTCATCAGAACCGTGACCATCTTCTTCACCCATCATTCCAGTTTCAAGAGAACCTAGGCACCCAAGCTCACCTTCAACAGAAACACCACCAGCGTGTGCAATCTTAACGACTTCAGCAGTGATTCCAGCGTTATACTCGTAAGATGCTGGCGTCTTCATATCAGCTTCTAGTGAACCATCCATCATAACTGATGTGAAACCAGACTGGATCGCACGTAAACATACGCCTACATCAGAACCGTGATCCTGGTGCATTACTACTGGAACGTTAGGATACATTTCACATGCAGCCTGAATCATGTGACGAAGCATTGGCTCACCAGCATACTTACGTGCACCAGCAGAACCCTGAAGGATTACTGGAGAATCTACAGCGTCAGCAGCGCGCATGATCGCACGAACCTGTTCCATGTTGTTTACGTTAAACGCAGGCATACCAAAATCATTTTCAGCTGCGTAGTCCATTAATTCACGAAGTGTAATCATCGCCATGTGCGAGACTCCTTTAATTGGTTTTCAAAAAATTTTAACTATTCTAACAAGCTTTTAAAAGCCCGCCAAATAATATTGATTACTCTGCCTCCCGAAAGAGACATGAGTGAATATGTTGCTAGGAAACCTTAACGATTTCCATGCTATTTGTGCCGCCCATATCACCACGAGATTCACCACGTGTTAACAGAACCAAGTCACCCACTTTTGCAATACCGAAAGATTTGATTCTTTCCATAATAAGTGCCTTAACTTCTGCGTCATCTAGCTTAGAGTACTCAAGCGTTGATGGATAAACACCACGATATAGAGTTACTTTGCGACGCGTTTCTAGATGAGGTGTCATCGCAATAATTGGCATGCCAGAGCTGATACGTGACATAAGTAACGGCGTGTTACCCGACTCTGTTAAAGAGGCGATACACTTAACATCAAAGTGGTTAGCCGCATACATCGCTGACATTGCGATGGTCTCATCTACCGCAGTGAAAGAGTCATCCATACGGTGTGTTGACTCACGAGAAGTACGTGACTTCTCTGCTTCGTGACAGATGCCACCCATTGTCTCAATCACCAAGCTTGGAGAGTGGCCCGTTGCCGTCTCACCTGAAAGCATTACCGCATCCGTACCATCCATGACGGCGTTCGCCACATCAAAGACTTCTGCACGCGTCGGAATGGCATTTTCGATCATGGTTTCCATCATCTGCGTCGCTGTAATCGTCACTCGGTTTAATTCACGTGAACGCTTAATCATCTTCTTCTGAAGCGCAGGGAGCTGTGCATCACCTACTTCAACACCAAGGTCTCCACGTGCAATCATAATCACGTCAGAAGCAAGGATAATGGCATCAAGTGTTGCATCATCTGCAACCGCTTCTGCACGCTCAACTTTAGAGACGATACTACAATTTGTTAAGCCAGCTTTGTGTGCAAGCGTACGGCAATACTCAACATCTTCAGCAGAACGTGGAAAGGACAATGCCAAGTAATCTGCCTGCATTTCTGCGGCTGACAAAATATCTTCTTTATCTTTGTCCGTCAATGCAGCGGCTGATAACCCCCCCCCTTGCAGGTTAATGCCCTTATTGTTAGACAGTACACCGCCCACAATAACGGTACAGTTAACACGCTCACCGACCACATCAATCACTTCAAAGACCAGACGACCATCATCTAATAGTAGGCGGTTACCCGGCTTAACATCATATGGAAGACTCTTATAAGTCAGACCCACTTCATGCTGATTACCTTTTAGGATATCAACGTCGTTATCTAAAGAGAACTTGTCCCCAGACTTAAGTGTAATCTTATCGTTTTCAAAACGTGCGATACGGATTTTTGGCCCTTGCAAATCAACTAAAACACCCACTTCACGGTCAAGTTTCTTAGCGATTGCACGTACATCGTCAACACGCTTCTTATGCTCAGCAGGATTACCGTGAGACATATTGATACGAACCACATCAAGACCAACCTTGATCATTTTTTCTAATTCGCCTTCACGATCCGTAGCAGGACCTAGTGTTGCAACAATCTTTGTTCTTCTTAAATTTGATGACATAAATATAAATACCTTTTAATTCTGGAGTGAACCAATTCTAAAAAGATGTCTCGCAAAATAAACGTCTAACACAGCAGCCGCTTGGCTGTTTGTCTAGTTTTGTTTACTTACCGAGTCACCCTCAATGCACTTTAAAATTGGGTTTTAATAATAAAATAACTAGGCCGGGTAAGCCCCTAACCTAGTCAAGATGTAACGAATGAATTACTTGGCAGCTGCCGCTGCTTCAAGCATAGTGACCGCAGGTAGTTCCTTACCTTCTAGAAACTCAAGGAATGCACCACCACCTGTTGAGATGTAAGATACCTTATCAGCAATATCATACTTATCAATCGCAGCTAATGTATCTCCCCCACCGGCGATAGAGAACGCTGAAGACTCAGCGATTGCCATTGCAACGGCTTTAGTACCTTCACCAAACTGGTCAAATTCAAATACGCCAACAGGGCCATTCCAAACAACGGTTCCTGCATTTTTGATGATTTCAGCTAACTCAGCAGCCGAATCAGGACCAATATCAAAAATCATATCGTCGTCTTGAACTTCTGAAGCTGCCATCGTAGTTGCAACAGCATCTTCTGCAAACATTTTGCCACACACAACGTCTGTTGCTAAAGGAATGGCTGCATCACGCTCGTTCATAATGGTGTTTAGCTTGTTACAGGTCGGCACTAAGTCCGCTTCTGCAAGTGACTTACCAACGTTATGGCCTGCTGCAAGAATGAATGTATTTGCAATCCCCCCTCCCACAACTAATTGATCTACTTTCGTTGAAAGTGACTCAAGCACTGTTAGCTTAGTTGAAACTTTTGACCCGCCCACAATGGCAACCATTGGACGTGCTGGGTTATTCAATGCTTTACCAAGTGCTTCTAACTCACCTGCTAAAAGTGGACCAGCACACGCCGTATCTGCAAAAGCACCCGCTCCGTGTGTAGACGCCTGCGCACGGTGAGCCGTACCAAATGCATCCATAACATAAACGTCACATAATGCCGCATACTGCTTAGAAAGTGCTTCCGTGTTCTTCTTTTCACCCACGTTAAAACGAACGTTCTCTAAAAGAACCACTTCACCATCGGCTACTTCAAATCCACCAGAAAGGTAATCTTTAACAAGACGCACTTCTTTACCTAACTTTTCAGATAGGTTAGCTGCAACAGGGGCTAAAGAGAACTCTTCAGCAAACTCACCTTCAGTAGGACGACCTAAGTGAGACATAAGCATTACTTTAGCGCCAGCATTTGCCGCCATTTCAATCGTTGCCATAGATGCACGAATACGTGCATCAGAAGTCACTTTACCGTCTTTAACAGGTACGTTTAGGTCTTCACGAATTAATACGCGCTTACCAGCTAAATCTAAATCAGACATCTTAATAACAGACATGTGGAATCCTCAGTTGTGAGTTGCAAAGCAACCAATATAAATGGGTATAAAAAAATTAAGTTTTCAACCTAACTTTCAACATAAGGAAAGCTAGGCAGAAAACACAATCAAAGTGTTCTCTGTAAAAATCAGATTTCTGAGCTGGGTAGTGGCTTCAGAACGAGGCGGAAAGAGGGCGCGTACAAAAAGTACGCAACCGAAAGACAACGAAGCTCTGAGGCTGCTAACCTGCTCAGAAAGTGATTATTTACCTACGTGCTCGATTACACGCATCATGTTACAAGTATAGCCATACTCGTTATCGTACCAAGCAACAATCTTAACGAAAGTTGAATCTAAAGCGATACCTGCTTTAGCATCAAAGATAGATGGGTGAGAATCACCACGGAAATCAGTCGAGACGTTTGCTTCTTCTGTATAACCAAGAACACCCGCCATCTCGCCTTCAGAAGCGGTCTTCATTGCTGCACAAATTTCGTCATAAGACGCTTCTTTGTCTAGCTCAACAACCAAATCTACAACCGATACATCAGAAGTAGGTACACGGAAAGCCATACCAGTCAACTTACCGTTAAGCTCAGGTAATACTTTACCTACTGCCTTAGCAGCACCTGTTGATGAAGGGATGATATTCTCAAGAATACCACGCCCACCACGCCAATCTTTCATAGATGGACCATCAACTGTCTTTTGAGTTGCTGTTGCAGCATGAACCGTTGTCATAAGACCACGCTTGATACCGAAGCTATCGTTAAGTACTTTAGCAACTGGTGCAAGACCGTTAGTTGTACAAGATGCAGCAGAAACAATCGCTTCACCTTTATATTCGTTATGGTTAACACCATATACGAACATAGGCGTGTGATCTTTAGAAGGTGCTGATTGAACGACTTTCTTAGCACCGGCTTCGATGTGTGCCTGGCAAGACTCTTCTGTCAAGAAGAAACCAGTACATTCGATAACCAAATCAGCGCCAACATCAGACCATGCTAGGTCAGCAGGGTTACGCTCAGCTGTGATGCGGATTGTCTTACCGTTTACAACTAGGTTTCCGTCAACAACGTCAACTGTTCCGTCAAAACGACCGTGTACAGAATCGAACTTTAGCATGTACGCTAGGTACTCAGGATCAAGAAGATCGTTGATTGCAACCACTTCAATGTTTTTGAAATCTTTAGCCGCTGCGCGGAAAGCCATACGACCGATACGGCCAAAACCGTTAATACCAACTTTAATAGTCATTGAATTACTCCAAATATTTAATTCAACCAGGCCTGGTTGTTTATGAAAACACCCAAACCTGAATTTTAATAATAAATTTTATACAAAAAAGCACCGAGCATTTTAAACCGCTCGATGCTTAATTAAATTACTTACCTAAAACAGCGTTTGCAGTTTTAACCACGTTATCTACTGTGAAACCGAACATCTCTAGTAGGTCGTTGATTGGTGCAGACTCACCGAATGTTGTCATACAAACGAATCCACCATCGAGTCCAACATACTTGTACCAAGAATCAGCAACACCCGCTTCAATCGCAACACGCTTAACACCAGGAGTCAATACAGAGTCCTTGTAAGCTTGATCTTGCTCGTCAAATGCATTTGTACAAGGCATAGACACAACGCGAACCTTCGTTCCGTTTGCAGACATTGCATCGGCAGACTCTACCGCTAGGCCGACTTCAGAACCAGCAGAGATAAAGATAATGTCAGGCGTACCTTCACAATCTTTAAGAATATATCCACCCTTCTCGATGTTAGCGACCTGCTCATCCGTACGAGGCTGAGGCGTTAATGCTTGGCGAGAGAATACTAATGCTGTTGGTGCATCACCACGTAACATTGCAATCTTCCAAGAAACTGCTGACTCAATCGCATCACAACCACGCCAAGTTTGGAAACCAGGGATAACACGCATTGTTGCCATCTGCTCAACCGGCTGGTGAGTTGGTCCATCTTCACCCAGACCGATAGAATCATGCGTATAAACATAGATTGTTCCAATTTTCATTAATGCAGACATACGTAACGCGTTACGCATGAACTCCATAAACATGAAGAAAGTTGCACCATAAACTTTAAAACCACCGTGAAGCACCATTCCGTTCATCATGTGTGCCATACCAAACTCACGTACACCCCATGACAGGTAGTTACCTTCAGCGTTTTCTTTGTTTACTTTAACTGTTCCAGACCAGTTCGTCAGGTTAGACCCTGTTAAATCGGCAGAACCACCAAACATCTCAGGCAGTAATGGACCCATCGCTTCAATTGCGTTTTGAGACGCTTTACGAGAAGCAATGTTAGGCATATCAGCTTGAGTTTTAGCGATGAAAGCATCCATCTCAACTTCGAAGTTTGCAGGCAAAGTCCCTTCAATACGACGCTCATATTCAGCTGCTTCAGCAGGGAATGCCGCACGGTAAGCTTCAAACTTCTCGTTCCAAGCAGCTTCGTCTTTCTGACCTTGCTCTTTGTGATCCCAACCCGCATAAATATCATCAGGAATAACAAACGGCTCAGCAGTCCAACCAAGTTCTTTACGAACCAATGCAACTTCTTCGTCACCCAGTGCAGCACCGTGACAATCGTGTGAACCACATAGATTTGGTGAACCAAAACCGATAATTGTCTTAGTACAGATAAGCGTAGGCTTGTCCGTTACTTTCTTAGCTTCTTCGATTGCTGCGTTGATTGCATCAGCATCGTGACCATCAACGTTAGGAATAACGTGCCAGTCATAAGATAGGAAACGTGCCGGAACACCCTTCTCCATCCAGTCACCAATGTGACCATCAATAGAGATGTCATTATCATCCCAGAATGCAACCAGCTTACCAAGACCTAATGTCCCAGCCATCGCTGCTGCTTCGT
>JAADDM010000100.1 GCA_013153955.1 Gammaproteobacteria bacterium
TCTGAAGAGATATTTTTGGTTTTAGACCAAAGTTAATGGTAACCCCAGCCCAGAGCCATAATCCGTTCAACTGCTCTTTTTCAGAATGGAATAACTTTCTTCTTGTCTTCTTAAATGTCAACAGCTAAAGTATTTTAGACTCATTATATTACAATCGGCTACAAAGATGTTGCTTTTAGTTAAATGATACCAACACACACACAACACCCTGCCCCGCCCCTGTAAAGGATCTTAGTACTGTCACAGGATGATCCGGATGGGAATGCAGAGATTCGACAAAACGCCCAAGGCACCAGGCCTCAGAGAAAGTCCGTCTCTTCATACAAACCGAATCCAAAAACTTCCTATTCTAAAAAACAAAATCACTTATTATTCACTGCACTGATATACATCTTCAAAGCCACTGAAAAACTGTTCTAAGTCTCCTAAAATTATTAAAATATTATTGCTTGCGATGGTAGCAAGCAAGAAAGCGAGCAGATAGACAAAGAGTTCAGTACGCTCCCAAATAACCAACCAGCTGTATTGGGTGGTTATATTGGATGGAAGCCCTTTATTACGTATTTGACTGTTAAAAGGTCCCGTCACGCGGAACAAATTAAATACCATCGCAGTGATTTCGGAGATGGTGTAAATTATATAAACTTTCCTGATCCGAAAGTGTAATTCAATAAATTGTTAGTTATTTGTCAATGTTCAGTGTCATTACATGGATTCAGTCTTTAGAAGAGGCCGCACTGTGCTGACATCTGGTGAGGGTAAAGAGAACCAGCTGAATGTCTGTCTACATGACTCACTTCTAGCTGGATGTCAGCTGGTCCAGTCTGTGTTTAATGAGAGTCTTGATGAAGTAAGAAAGAAAAATGACAAACCTCACAAGGAACTTGTCCTTATTTTATGACCTTCTGTTCATTTGATCGGTCTCACGGACGGACGGATACATGAAAGCTATTTTCACGAGCAGGTTTTAAACAGAGATGTTATTGTTGTTATTATTAAAGTATATTTATGAATGAACGGACTATTGTTTATGAGCCCCAGTCTGACCTAATCCTTTGGTTCTATTCCATCACGACATAAACACGCTCTTACCTCTAAGTCCCTAGCTACATCCAAGCGCTAAGAATGTTTACCTGACGCAGTCGGAGTACTTAGTCTATCCGTGTCCAAACCAACAAGCAGACACACACACACACACAGGAGACTGGTGCTGTCCCCTTCCGGTGGCTATATCAAACCAAATATAAACCCGCCTCAGACGGCAATCAGAGTAATAAACACACAAAGCTATTAATATGTCAGGCTTAAAACAGCTTTTAAAAGAGCCTAACGACGCCAGGCTTACTACGTGTTAACCTTTTATTCATACGGCGTTGGAATTGGTTGCCGAAGATTAGCGGCTTAGAAGGAGACAAAGCCGTCAGTGAATGTTAATATGACTTTGTAGTACGCAACAGTTCTGCGGTCAGAACCAGTCGCCAGTCTAATTAAAAAAAAACTAAGTTAGTTGGTAACCACCACAACAAACCACTCCTGACCTATTGACCTTTACGGACATTCCAGCCGAGGTGCCTGTGTACAGTTAGGCGTGACGTGACCACAGTATAAAATCACCGACCGTCTGCACGCCACCAGCCAAACCACGCTGACTTCAAGACGAGTAGTTTGTAATTTTAAAGAGAAGTCAACAAGAAGAAGACATGCGTGAAATCGTTCATATCCAAGCCGGCCAGTGTGGTAACCAGATCGGCGCTAAGGTAAGAAAACAGCATTAGTCCTCAGTTCTTAATGATTCCAATCTAGATTTAAACATCTTACTTGAGATTTACGGGACACACTACATTTTATTTCACGTAGATACTCTGCTTATAAAACAAGACCTTTTGGTGTTTGTTACAAACTAAGAAACTGTATTAAATTTACCAAAACGTTATTGGTTTATTGTAAACGGCTGAAGTAAAGCTAACATTTCAGTTACTTGAATGAACGACTGATGTTCATTTAAGTTTCAGTTAGGGGAGGTGTCTCAGTTATTATATGTATGTACATATAGCATCTTGTGTCATGGAAGGTAGATATGTAATTTCAGCCTAAACACCCAGCAGTGAAAAAACAATATTTGATTGATGTATTTTGGAATGTTTAAAAACAGCCGCTTTCCTAGAATTTACATAAAAGATGCAAGCGTTGATTTGTGCGTAATCCAGAAGACAAATTTGTTCGTGCGTGTGTGGACATTTACTAACTATTAATTACCTTTTTCAGTTCTGGGAGGTGATCTCCGATGAACACGGTATTGACCCAACCGGTACCTACCACGGCGACTCCGATCTACAGCTGGAGAGGATCAATGTCTACTACAATGAAGCTACAGGTAAGAACTTATATCAGCTCAACAACGAGATAACTCGAAAAACAGCACTTTGGCTTGAAGTGTGCAGTCGGCCTCTTCAAAGCTTTCCAATTCAGAGATATCAACGGAGGAAGGGAGATGAGGTGATTAGCAGTAAGTTAGGGTAATGATTGAATGAATGATTGATTGGTTGATTGATTGATTTTTCAGGTGGCAAATACGTGCCAAGAGCGATCTTGGTGGATCTGGAGCCAGGTACAATGGATTCGGTGAGATCTGGTCCTTTCGGTCAAATCTTCCGACCAGATAACTTCGTCTTTGGACAAAGTGGTGCTGGAAACAACTGGGCCAAGGGCCATTACACAGAAGGAGCAGAGCTTGTCGATTCCGTTCTAGACGTGGTGCGCAAGGAAGCCGAGAGCTGTGACTGTCTGCAAGGATTCCAGCTGACCCATTCTTTGGGTGGTGGCACTGGATCTGGAATGGGAACACTTCTCATCAGCAAGATCCGTGAGGAGTATCCAGACCGAATCATGAACACCTTCTCTGTTGTGCCTTCACCAAAGGTAAGCGCTTTGTGCTGTAATTTCACACATCCGACCATTTCGTCTTCCAGAAATCAACACCTTGTGCCAATGATTGCCTGCTGATGGCCATGTCTATTTACAGTTTCACTAACTTGTCTATTTCTAGGTGTCTGACACAGTTGTCGAGCCTTACAACGCCACCTTAGCTGTCCATCAGCTGGTAGAGAACACAGATGAAACATATTGCATCGACAACGAGGCTTTGTATGACATCTGCTTTAGAACACTGAAGCTGACCACTCCCACTTACGGTGATCTCAATCATCTTGTATCAGCAACAATGTCAGGTGTCACTACCTGTCTTCGATTCCCCGGTCAATTGAATGCCGATCTGAGAAAGTTAGCCGTCAACATGGTTCCCTTCCCTCGTCTTCATTTCTTCATGCCCGGCTTTGCTCCACTCACCTCCCGTGGCAGTCAGCAATACCGAGCCCTGACCGTACCCGAGTTGACACAGCAGATGTTTGATGCCAAGAACATGATGGCCGCTTGTGATCCTCGTCATGGAC
>JAADDM010000209.1 GCA_013153955.1 Gammaproteobacteria bacterium
GATGTAGCACAGCACGTGGACCTAGGCATCGGTGTTGCGCCAGTGGTTAACATTGAGTGGATGCAAAAAATCTACCGTGATACCTCTGAGCGTCCTTACTCTGTTGAACAGGTACGTGATACCATCATGGAACGTATGGATGATTACATGGAAGTGATCGTTCCTCAGTTTCACCGTACAGACATCAACTTTCAGCGTATCCCACTAGTAGACACGTCTGATCCGTTTTCAACACAGACAGAAAAAGCACCTATGGGGCCTGCACCTGAAGATTCTTTGATTATCACACACGTGCGTCACGACGAAGTCGATCTATCTACTATCGTCGGTCAAATCGATGGTGCTTGGTTACAGAATGAGCACACAATGATCTGTTCTGGTACTAAGATGGTTCAAGCAATGGACATCATCATGACACCAATCATTCAGAAGCTAATCGCTAAGAAGCGTGCGGCAATGGCTAAATAAGCCTTTTCTGAAGGATTTACGTCCATAAAAAAACCCGCTATTTCAATGTGAAATAGCGGGTTTTTTTGTATCTAATTTTTTACTTAAATCAGGATATTAAAAACGGTAAGTGACACCCGCTTGTAAAATAGGTAGAAAATCAAAGTCGCCAATATCTGCTTTCAACTTTGCTTCTTCATCAGCTAAAGCAGCATTTAATGCTGCATCATTAGCACCATTTAACGTCCCTGTTAGAGCAGTATTAGGTGCACCGGTAAAGATCGCACCGACCTCAAACAAAGCGCCCCAACCTTGTGCTGGCGAATGTCCCCACCCTAAAGAGAGCATTGGGGCACTGTTCCAGTCTATTTGACCATTGATAGCCACGGTACCATTAATCGTAGTATTACCAACGACGACAGCCCCCACTTCAACTCCATTTGTTTTTAACTTAAAATCATTAAACGCATAACCACCCGACACAAAAAAACTACTTTCAAACGGGTGGTAGTCTAAGCTTAAACGGTTAATTGAACCATCTGCTTCTACATTATAAACCACGTCTGTATCATTAGATGTTTCGCTCAGACCCATTCCAGAAGATAAAGCACCACGCACCTGTAATACGTCATTAATAGGATACGTAACTTCAAGTGCTGCACCTGAAATTAAACCGTAATTGACGGCAACGCCAACATTATCCATCGTACCTGCAGAGGCTGATAATGGGCTTGCTAAAACGGCAACCGTTAGTAATGAGAGTAATCGTTTTTTCATCTGTTATATTCTCTTAGATTAATAGAAAGGAATGATTATACGATTTACTACCTAGTTATTCAAAATTAAAAGATTTAATCTTGCGTCTATCTCGCTTAGTCGGGCGGCCAGCACCTTTTTCACGATAACCGATAACTGCCATATCCGGTGAGGGCTTAGTCTGTCTAAGTTCTTCACTGTCTAGCTGGTATAGCGTGTGCGCAATCTCAGCTGAGCCTCTCTTATCACTGACCAACAACACGGTAATCTCTATTTTACGGTGTACCTGTGTCACTTTAAGCACATCGCCTACCATCAAGGTTTTACTGGGCTTAGGCTTAATGCCATTCAGCTCAACTTTACCGCCTTTAATGGCATCCAGCGCCACGCCTCGAGTTCTAAAAAAACGTGCAGCCCAAAGCCATTTATCGACTCTAAGTTTATCCATGATTCAGTGCCAACCGGCAGATATTGAATAAAATAGGTTGATCGACTATTAATTCAGCCATTAACCTAGGTCACTCAACCAGTCTTTTGGCGTTAGGTAGTCATAAATTTCAGACTCCTCTGTGCCTGGCTCTGGCTGATAGTCATATTTCCAAGTGACCACCGGCGGCATAGACATTAGAATAGATTCGGTGCGACCCCCTGTTTGTAGACCAAAGATGGTTCCACGATCAAATGCTAAGTTAAACTCAGCGTAACGGCCACGACGATACAGTTGGAAATCTTTTTGGCGTTCGCCGTACTCAATCTCTTTACGACGCGCCATAATCGGACGATAGGCTGAGATAAAGTGATTACCCACAGACTGCATAAAGCTGAAGCATTTGTCAAAATCCCAACCGTAGGTCTCTTCGTTTAAATCATCAAAGAATAATCCCCCGACGCCACGTGTTTCATCACGATGCTTTAGATAGAAGTACTCATCACACCACTTTTTGTATTTGTCATAAATTTCATCACCAAATGGACTACACGCCCCTTTTGACTGTAAATGCCAGTGCATGACATCCTCTTCAAAAGGGTAGTAAGGGGTTAAATCAAAGCCGCCTCCAAACCACCAAACGGGCGCTTCACCCTCTTTTTCCGCAATAAATAGACGTACATTGGCATGAGAGGTCGGTACATAAGGGTTACGAGGGTGAATCACCAATGAAACCCCTAATGCCTGAAAGGAACGACCGGCTAACTCAGGGCGATGTGCTGTCGCAGAAGGCGGCAAGTTCTCACCTCTAACGTGAGAAAAGTTTACCCCGCCTTTTTCAATAATGGTGCCGCCTTCCATAACGCGAGTACGTCCACCGCCTGTTAAGCGCATCACGCCCTCTTCGCCTTCACGCTCCCACTCATCAACAATAAATTGCTTAGAGCCATCTTCTTCGCCTAACTGCTGGCAAATATCATCTTGTAGGCTGAGTAAATAATCTTTAACGGCTTGAACATTAACAGTGGTGTCTGACATGGTGTATCCTTCTAAATTAGGTATTCCTATTCTAGTACTTATTGTGGCAGTTTGCATCGTCCTAATAGTCACGACTGACTGTAAAGCGTGATTTCAATCAACTATTGATCCAAACAGGGATGTTTAGGAGGTGTAATCAAAGGATTTGACCTCAATATAGAGCTTTACCACGTTATAGATGCACTGCTACAGGACATAAAGGTTATAGAAATTACTATGGATTTAAATCGCATTTACTATTTTGTAACCGTCATTGAGTGTGGCAGCTATACCAAAGCGGCGCTTAAAATTAATGTGCCTAAATCGACTTTAAGCCGTCATATTCAAGGACTAGAATCCGATTTACAACTGAGACTGCTCAACCGCTCTACCCGCAAGTTAAGCTTAACCAAGGCGGGTGAATCGTTTTTTAAGGACTGCCAACCCCTCGTCACCCATCTACAAAATGCCCATGCCCATATTAGCCAGTATCATAAAGACGTTACCGGGAAACTACGTGTCACCATGCCGACTGAAATTGGGACTAATTTTCTCAATGTTGTCCTTCCAAAATTTATGGCACAACACCCTAAAATCAGCTTGGAGTTCGACTTTAGTACCGAAAACCACAACCTGATTGAAGCAGGGTATGATTTAGCCATCCGCATCGGAAAACTGGAAGACTCCAGCTATATCGCACGACGAATTGCCTCGCCAAAGCTACAGCTCTATGCCAGCCCAAGCTACCTACTCTCTTCGGGAGGCATTAAAGAGATTGCAGAGATAAA
>JAADDM010000163.1 GCA_013153955.1 Gammaproteobacteria bacterium
GCACGTGAAAACTTTGGCTGTGGATCAAGTCGTGAACATGCGCCTTGGGCGTTAAAAGATTATGGGTTTGATGTGATTATTGCCCCTAGTTTTGCGGATATATTCTTTAACAATAGCTTTAAGAATGGCATTGTGCCCATTGTTTTAGATGAAACGATTGTAGACGGTCTATTCTCTGAGGTCTTTGCGGAAGAGGGGTATCAGCTCACGGTTGATTTAGAAGCCCAAAAAATTATCAAGCCAAGTGGTGAAGAGATCCCTTTTGAAGTGGACTCTTTTAGAAAGCATTGCCTAATCAATGGGTTGGATGATATTGGTCTGACACTAATGCATCAAGATGACATAAAAGCTTATGAAGCGAAGACACGAGTCAGTGCGCCGTGGTTATTTAACGAGGCTTAATGGCCTTAGATTGGTTATAACGAGGCGGTTAGCAAAGTGTTAAGTCTGATATAAACAGGCAGGCCTGGTTAAAATAGCTTAGACCGATAAAACAGAATTTAAATTTTAAAGCATTAAGAGAATATAAACATGACACAGCAAATATTAGTACTGCCCGGTGATGGAATTGGTCCAGAAATTACAGCAGAAGCAATTAAAGTTCTTGAATCACTAAAGCAGTCTGAAGGGTTAGATATTACTCTGACTGAAGATTTGGTGGGTGGTGCGGCTTACGAAGTACATGGTGTGCCGCTTTCTGATGAGACAATGGCCGCAGCTAAAGCAGCTGATGCCGTGTTGCTTGGTGCTGTGGGAGGCTATAAGTGGGAGTCTTTGGATATCTCGGTTCGCCCAGAAAAGGGCTTGTTGCGTTTACGTTCAGAGATGCAGTTGTTTGCAAATTTACGTCCTGCCTATCTATTTCCTCAGTTAGCAGACGCATCAACGTTAAAGCCTGAAGTTGTTGCTGGCTTAGATATTTTGATTGTACGTGAGTTAACGGGCGGCATCTATTTTGGTCAACCTCGTGGTATTCGTACCTTAGAGAATGGTGAGCGCCAAGGCTATAATACTTACGTCTATAAAGAGTCAGAAATCAAGCGCATTGCACATGTTGCTTTTCAAGCGGCGATGAAGCGAGACAAAAAGCTAACCTCTATTGATAAGGCAAACGTACTAGAAGTAACTGAGCTTTGGCGTGAGATTGTAGATGGCGTTGCGGTTGAGTACCCAGAAGTAGAAGTGAACCACATGTACGTGGATAATGCAGCAATGCAGTTGATTCTGAACCCTAAGCAGTTTGATGTCATGGTAACAGGTAACATGTTTGGTGATATTTTATCGGATGAAGCGTCTATGTTAACAGGCTCTATTGGGATGCTGGCTTCCGCTTCTTTAGATGCCAATAATAAAGGTATGTATGAGCCAAGTCATGGTTCTGCACCTGATATTGCAGGTCAAAACATCGCGAATCCGTTGGCGACTATTTTGTCTGCTGCGATGATGCTACGTTATACATTAGGGCGTGAAGACCTAGCTGTTAAGATTGAATCAGCTGTTTCAAATGTACTTGATCAAGGGCTTCGTACAGGAGATATTTACTCTGAAGGCATGACTAAAGTAAGCTGTAGTGATATGGGTGATGCGGTTGTTGCAGCACTATAAGCCTTTGTTCTGGCTGCTTCGGCACGCTAAATGAGAGATTATTTCACGATCACGGTGAGTGATGTGCATGGTGCGCGTCATTACTCGTTTAAGCAGTTTGTCCGAAAGTTTGTCTGGGTACTTCTCGCGCTCTTCCTTATTATTTGGACAGTGGGAGGGATCTCTATTTGGTGGTTAAGTTATGCTGCTAATGAGATAGAGGTGCGCCATGAAGCCAGTGTTCAGGCCTACAATGAGGGCTTGATTTTGGCGCGTCATGATTATGAGGCGCTCTTAACAGAGAAGACCCTTATTCAGCAAGAGCTTGAGGTGACCAGCTCGCAAGTTGCCTTGCTTGACCAAGCATTACAGGGCTTAGAAGAGTTGGTGGGCGGTAAGCATGAAGCTGCATCAGAGCTTCCCTTAAAAGAGCGAGTTAAGAATATTCAACTCAGCTCTTTGGGTAAATCAATGATGTTAGAGATGATTCCTAGCGGCCCAGCGGTGGCCGAATATAGGGGCTTAACAAGTCAGTATGGTCGCCGTAAGCACCCTATTACGGGCAAAAAACACCTGCATGGCGGCATTGATTATCGTGCCAAAAAAGGGGTTTCGGTCCTTGCGACTGCGGATGGTGTGGTTAAATACTCAGCCAATAGTAAAGGCAGTGGGTTTGGTAATTTAGTGACCTTAACTCATGCAAATGGACTTAAAACTCGCTATGGGCACCTAAGTAAACGTACTGTTAAAGTGGGAGATTATGTCCAAAAAGGCGATAAGATTGGTGAAGTTGGCAGTACAGGTCGATCGTCTGGTGCTCACCTTCACTATGAAGTGTGGTTTTTATACAAACGTTTAAACCCTAAGCCATTTAACGACTGGTCGATTGAACAATACGATGACATTTTTACAAAGATAAAGGGAGTTCCATGGGGTTCTTTAGCGCAGGCAGTAGACAGGCGAATCAAAAAGGTGGAAAAACAATTATTGCTCAAGGCTGCACCATCAGAGGAGAAATAGCTGAGGTGGCTGGTGCATTGCATATTGATGGTCATGTTGAGGGGGTGATTGACAGTGCCTTTGATGTCTCCATTGGTGAAACAGGCTGTGTCTCTGGGCTAGTCAAAGCCAAAAGAATCGTTCTGAGTGGTACGTTAGAGGGCAAGGTTGCCTGCGAAACCATTGATATTCTCTCTACGGGCAAGTTAATTGGTGAATTGATTTGCGGCGAGTTTACAGTCGAAACCGGCGGTAAATTTATTGGCCAAAGTCATGAAATGACCGAGGGTGGCATGGTGGTAAGTCTGCCAGAAACGTTTGAACAGATGGGTAAAAAGACCGCTATGAACCAGTTGGCAACAAGCGTTAAGGCCGATGATGTGGATAACGCCTGAGGCGCGATCAATGATGCGTTACGCATCGTCAGGAAGGATCGGTTCGACATAATACACACATAAATCAGATTTAAATCCCTCTACTCTGGCAAATGTTCAAGTTAAAGAGGCCAAGACGTGACAGTAGATCGTTTTGGAGAAAGTATAAAAGGTAATCATAAAATGACTAAGTTATATGACATTGCAGTAGTAGGCGCAACCGGCGCTGTTGGCGAGACGATTTTAAAGGTGCTTGAAGAGCGCAAATTTCCTGTCGGGACGCTTTATCCCTTGGCGAGTAGTCGTTCAGCGGGTAAAAAGATCCAGTTTGACGGTAAATGGATTAAAGTTTTAGATCTCGAGAAGTTTGACTTCTCAAAAGCGCAAATTGGCCTGTTTTCACCCGGAGCAAGTGTCTCTAAAGTTTATGCGCCTAAAGCGGCAGAAGCAGG
>JAADDM010000175.1 GCA_013153955.1 Gammaproteobacteria bacterium
ACCTAGATTCCGCCTCTTGTAAAGACTTTCCGCATGAGCAGTATGATTTAGAAATCATAGACCGAGACCAATTAGCAGACCATATTGAGGTCGCTATCGTGGTCGGTGGCGATGGTACATTCTTAGATGTTGTCCGTTCGATTGTGGACCACAATGTGCCAATCATGGGCATCAACCTCGGTCGACTGGGCTTTTTAGCCGACATTTCTCCTAAAGACATGCTGACCACATTAGATGAAGTGCTTGATGGCATTAACGAGTGCGAAGAGCGCAACCTACTGCACGTATCGATTACCAAAGAGGGCAAGTCTCTGTTTAATCAACTGGCCTTTAATGATGTGGTAATTCACAAAACAGAGTCCCCGCGTATGATTGAATTTGAGACCTTTATTGACAATCGTTTTTTAAACAGTCAACGCTCTGACGGCATGATTATCTCAACCCCAACGGGTTCGACGGCCTATGCCCTCTCAGCAGGCGGGCCTATTTTAGATCCCTCTTTAGACGTACTCAGCTTGGTTTCTATTAACCCACATACCATGAGTACCCGCCCTTATGTGGTCTCAGGTAAAAGCGTGATTGAGCTGCATACCGACGACAACTGCCATGGCACAGCCCAGATTATTTGCGATGGCCAAATCTCCTACATTATCTCTTCAGGCTATACCACCACCATTACCCGTCATAAAACCTTTATTAAGATGTTGCACCCAAAAGGCCACGACCATTTTGAGTTGCTAAGAGCCAAACTCCACTGGGGCGATAAGCTCTAACTCGCTATCACGCGTACTCAAAAGTACAGTACCCCCCTGACTAAAGATAAACATAAAGAAGACAAGCGATGCTACAAGAACTTTCGATACAGAATTTAGCTCTCATTGAAAAACTACAGCTCAGTTTTAATACCGGCTTCAGTAGCCTAACGGGTGAGACCGGTGCGGGTAAATCAATTCTATTAGATGCGCTTGGCTTGGCGCTTGGCGATCGTTCGGACAGCAGCTTGGTCAGACACAACACCCCTCGCGCGGATGTTACCGCTACATTTGATATTACCCACCTAAAACCTGTTCAAACTTGGTTAGCCGAACAGGAACTAGACGATGAAGGCGACTGTTATTTAAGAAGAACAGTCACCGCAGAAGGCCGCTCTAAAGCGTACATTAATGGCCGCCCTATTCCTGCCAGCCAGCTCAAAACATTAGGCGCAATGCTCATTGACATTCACGGTCAGCATGAGCACCAATCGCTACTATCCAACCTAAAACAACTCGGTTTATTGGATGACTATGCCGTCCATCCTAAACTGACTAAGGCCTGTAAGCAGAGCTATCAGGCTTGGTTAGTATTAAAAAAACAGTACGAAACTTTTTTAGCGAATCAGGCCGATTTTCAAAGCAAACTGGAACTCTTAACCTTTCAAAACAGTGAGTTTGATGAGATACAGCCCGTTCAAAATGAGTTTGAAGACCTCTCTGATGAACAGAGTCAGCTCTCTCATGCCAATGAGATTAAACAGGCGTGTGAAACGGCTTACCAAGCCATCGAAGGCGACAATGGGGCTGTTCATACGCTCAACCAAGCACTACATGCGCTTGAATCGATTATTGAGTTTAGCCCACACCTTAAAGGCAGTGCTGCTCAACTCAACAGTGCGCTCATTGAGGCTCAGGAAGCCGCTGGCGAGATACAGCAACAAGCCAATTCAACCGATTTAGACCCTGCCCAACTGAGCTACCTTGAAGAGCGACTTGCTCTGCTATTTGGTCTGGCCAAAAAGTACAACGTTGAGCCTGCCAAATTAGTCGAAAAACATCAAAAATTAAAAACATCACTTGATAACCTAAGCCAATCAGATGCCTCTTTAGAGAGCCTTAAAGCGGAAATTGAACAGGCTTGGTCGCTTTACCAGAATCACTCAAACAGTTTGAGCCAATCTCGACAAAAAGCCGCTAAAAAACTCTCCAAGATTGTGACCGAAGGCATGAATACGTTAGGCATGCCGAACGGCCTGTTTGAAGTAAAACTCTCGCATTTAGACGTGCCTAACGCCACAGGACACGATAAAACTGAGTTTTATGTGACCGCCAACAAAGGTCAGCCTTTACAGCCCCTAGCCAAGGTAGCCTCTGGTGGAGAGCTTTCTCGCATCAGCCTAGCTATTCAGGTCGCCACGGCAGAAGTCGCCAGCCTACCGACCCTTATTTTTGATGAAGTAGATGTAGGGATTGGCGGCGGCATTGCGGAAGTGGTCGGCAAAAAAATGCAGCAGTTAGGCTCACACAAGCAGATTCTATCCATTACGCATTTAGCACAAGTTGCCTCGCATGGTCATACCCATCTTCGCATTGAAAAACAGACAAAAGAGGGGCTTACCTTTACCCAAGTTGTTGCACTTGAACCCCAGGAACGCATTGAAGAACTGGCCAGAATGATGGGCGGTCTCACCATTACCGATCAAACTCGTGCCCTAGCGGAAGAGATGTTTCAAGTCGCGCATGCAGACGAGTCAATTAGCCCTCTTTGAAATAACAGGCAACCAAATAGATACGCTTAATGACACTCTCTAACACCCTGTTTTCTTAAATAAAGTTTACAAACCCTCAAAATCGCACTTATCTCTGCAAGCTGCCCATAAAAAAAGCCACTCATAATGAGTGGCTTTTCTAGTCTGGACAAGCACGAGGAATATCTGCACAAGACAGGTAAATCAACGACCCTCAAATCCAGATTACTCGTTAATCACGCCATAAATAACCAAGCTATGGCTAGAGAGTTCATAGTTATTCTCTTTGGTAATCTCTTTAATTCGTGCTTCAATAATCGGGTCAACAAACTCTTTAACCGTCCCCGACTTAACGCACACAATATGGTCGTGATTATCGCCCGTATCCAGTTCAAAGATTGAGATATTATTTTCAAAATTCAGACGACGCACAATACCTGCCTGCTCAAACTGCGTAAGCACTCGGTACACAGTGGCCAGCCCCACCTCTTCGTCCTGCTCCAGTAAGATTTTATAAACATCTTCAGCCGTTAAATGATGTTGATCCCCCAAGCTTTCCAGGATTTCTAAAATTTTCAGCCTAGGTAAAGTGACCTTTAACCCAACTTTTTTAAGATTTGCTCCGCTCATAGAGCCCCCCTTAACTAATCAACTTATTACGCAGAGAATCATTCTATCTTTAGCTCGATAGAACCCATTGAGTGAAAGCAAAGTGAAAGCAAAGCGAAAACCGCTTCTAACACGCTTAAAACCAAGCGATACACTGCTAACAGAACTTGAAATATTTAATTGCAACTGTAAGATAATCAATTACAACTTAGTGTGTATAATACCTTAATTCTCTATTAACAAGCGTTTAAATACGTTTGAAACGCACCTCTAAAACGTCTTTAAAATCAGATGAA
>JAADDM010000321.1 GCA_013153955.1 Gammaproteobacteria bacterium
AAAAAACAATAAGTTACAGCAATCTATAAAGATAAAACACAACTTGTAAAATTAACTTTATCAAAAACCCTGTCAAGGTTTTTTTAACTTTATTCACTTTTATTTTTTCTGTCTGTTTTTTAACAATTATATTGACTATGTTAAAATTATCGTCCTTATCCACTTACATATTTATAAATAACGATTAAATCGTGATTTATTTTAAACAGGCTTCCACATGGCAAAAATTTTAGGCATCGGTAATGCGGTTTTAGACACCATTTTGAGCGTTCCTCATCACCCCAAAGAAGATGAAGAGATTCGAGCAACTCAAAGAATGCTCTCAACAGGCGGCAACGTCAACAATACACTTTATGTCCTTAACCAGCTTGGCCATGAGACGGCAATCTGCTCAACCATTGCTGCCGATGGGGAGGCCAAGCAACTTCTAAGCGGACTGAAAGCACGCAACATTACCACTGAACATATTCAGAGCTTTATTAAAGGACGCACCCCAAACTCATTTATTACACTCAATGCTGAAAATGGTCACCGAACCATTGTTCACTATAGAGACCTTCCTGAAGTAGGCTTTGACCATTTTGCCAAAATTGAAATTGAAAACTATGACTGGCTACACTTTGAAGGCCGCAATTTAGATGCCCTACCCGGAATGCTTAATATTGCCAAAACATTCCTCACTAATCAGCCGATATCGCTTGAGGTAGAGAAGCCCCGTGCAGGCATCGAGTCACTCTTTGGACAAGTAAATGTATTGATTTTTTCGCATCATTACGCTTCTGCCAAAGGCTACCAAGATGGTCAAGCACTGTTAAAAGCCATTCAGGAACAAGCGCCCAATGCCAATCTAGTCTGTACATGGGGTAATAAAGGCGTCTGGTTTGCCCCCATTAATGGGGCTGTTCAGCACATTGCCGCCGAATCTATCTCTCCAATTATTGACACACTGGGTGCAGGCGATACCTTTAATGCAGCCTTGATTCACAATTTAATCAGTCAAAATTCATTGGAGGCATCTGTTATTGCGGCAAATCACCTTGCAGCACAAAAATGCAGACAACCCGGCCTAGACAATCTGCTTGAGATTAAAACCGGCGAAACACCGCTGGCTAACTTTAAACAACTTAGTAATGCAAAAACAGTCATTGTAGATACTGACAGCGGTCATAAATCTATCCTACTGATTAAGTTTGAAGAGCGCGTTAAGGCTTATGAAAATAACTGTCCACATCAGGATGTGCCTTTAAACGAAGCCTATAAGATTGATGTAAACCCTTTTGAAAAGACCCTGAAGTGTTCAGTGCATGATGCTTACTTTAATATCGAAGATGGCGTGTGCATCGAAGGCCCATGTTGGGATGAAGCCCTTGTCACCGTTGATGTCAGAGTAGAAGAGAATGGGGACATTTTTCTTGCTTAGGAGAGGCATAACGCTCTCCCACCAAGTTGGTTAAAAGTCATGAATGACTAACCTCCCTTGGTAGCACTTATCGCAATAAGACCATAGCCATTATTTAGGCTTTTTAAAACTCGGACATAAAAAAGGCGCTATTTAAGTCAAATTTAACTTAAATAGCGCCTTTTTATTGCGACAAACAGTCTACATTAAAATGTTTATGTAGACTTTTCTCTTAGATTTTTTTAACCGCCATACGCTGTCTGTACACCTCATATACCGTAATACCGGTTGCGACTGAAACATTCAAGCTCTCAACCACACCCACCATCGGAATCGCAGCCAAGTAGTCACATGACTCTTTGGTTAAACGTCTGAGTCCAGATCCCTCTGTCCCCATCACAATCCCAATAGAACCGGTTAAATCTTGATCATAGATGGTTTGATCCGTATCGCCATCTAAGCCAATCATCCACATACCCGCTTGCTGCATCTCTTTTAAGGTGCGCGTCAGGTTAGACACAACAATCAACTTAACGTTGTCTGCTGCACCTGATGCGACCTTACGCACGGTTGCATTCATGCCCACAGAGTTGTGCTTAGGAATAATAACCGCATCAGCGCCAACCGCATCAGCCGTTCTTAGAATCGCGCCCAAGTTGTGCGGGTCTTGAACTTCATCTAAAAAGATAAACAGTGGATTTGAGGTGTTCTCAACCACTTTAACCAGATCAGATTCATTCAAATCAGGCTGCTTAGCCACTAGTGCCATAACCCCTTGGTGATTACCATCCACCTTATTAAAGGCTGACTTTGTCACATATTCAGGAGATAGGCCTAAGCTAACTGCATAGTTATAAAGCGATTGCTGACGATTGTTTAAGCGCCCTTTAATAAAAGAGAGCGTATAAACAAGGTGAGGCGCTTGCTTTACAAATTTTTCAACGGCATGTAAGCCATAGATAACTTCTTGTTTCACGATTAATCCTGCGGCTTAGATTGTGATCGTTTACCTTTACGGTAATAACGCTTTTTACGAGGCTTACGTGACTCTTTAGAATCATCAGCACCCTCTTCATTCGCATCAGTACCCTTATCGGCTAATTCAGCAACTGCTGCTTCATCAACCGTTCCGCCGGAAACAAAGCGTAAATCAACTTTACGATCATCAAGGTTTACCTGTGCAACTTGAACGCGGATACGATCTCCTAGCTGATAAGTTTTACCTGTACGCTCGCCCTTCAGACAGTGGCGTGCATTATCATAATGGAAGTAGTCTTCGCCTAATTCCGTGATATGTACAAGGCCTTCTACATACAGAGGATCAATCTCCACGAACAGACCAAAGTTAGTCGCCGCTGTAATCACCGCGTCATACTCTTCACCTAGACGGTGTGATAAAAACTCACACTTAAGGAAGGTGACCGCATCACGGGTTGCTTCATCTGCACGACGCTCTGTGTCAGAGCAGTGCTGACCCAACTCGGCCATTTTGGCTTCGTCATACATAAAGCCTTCAGCACCACTCTTTTTCCATGCGTGCTGAATGGCACGATGAACCAGTAAATCAGGGTAACGACGAATGGGGGACGTAAAGTGTGTGTAGTGCTCATAGTTAAGACCAAAGTGACCTTTGTTCTCTGGCTGGTATACCGCTTGATTCATACTTCTTAATAGAACCGTCTGTACAAGGTGCTCATGCGGCTCGCCTGCAATCTGACTCATTACCGTTGCGTAATCAATCGCTGTTGGCTCATCGCCCCCTTCCAGCGTTAGACCAAAGTCACTCAAGAAGGTTCTTAAATTTTTAAGACGCTCTTCTAAAGGCTTCTCATGTACACGGTAAATAATTGGAATCTTATGCCATTTTAGGTAACGCGCAGTCGCAACGTTAGCCATCAGCATGCACTCTTCAATTAACTTGTGTGCATCGTTACGCGTAACAGGCACAATCTCTTTAATCTTTTTATCATCGTCAAAGACGATACGTGTTTCAGTGGTATTAAACTC
>JAADDM010000217.1 GCA_013153955.1 Gammaproteobacteria bacterium
AGCCAGCCCCTAACTACCGTCCTGTACAGCAACCCGTACAATCAGGGTTTGGGGGTATGATGCCGTGGAACGCGATGCAAAACATGGGGGGCAATATGGGCCAAGCTACGCCCCAACCTGTCTACGCCCCCCCGCCTCAACCAGCTCAGCCATTTGGTAATATGATGCCGTGGAATGCGATGCAAAACATGGGGCAGGTCTCTCCTCAATCGACATACGCTGCGCCTTCGGCACAGCCCTTTGGTGGGATGATGCCTTGGAACGCGATGTCGGGCATGGGTCAGAATATGGGTCAGCCAGCGAGGGGCTCACAGGGCTTTATGATGCCAGGGATGGAGCAGGGGATTCGCTCAATGATGCAACCTGGAAAAATTATGGCGGAAGAGGCCACTCCTGGTATGTATATGAAACCAACCTGGCGTTAAATAGGAAGAGACACTATCGAATTGGTATGGTCAATCAGCCGTTTGAAACCGATAGGGTAAGAGGGAGCTGTTTTATCCCAATCAGAATATAAAAAAGCCCCAATAGAGCATCTCTATTGGGGCTTTTTTGATTGAGAGGTTGATCGAGCTAGGTTGATCGTGCAGGTTAACGGATAATCTGGTTAAGCGCATCACACAGGGCTGTATTTTCAAGGTCAGTACCAATGGTGATACGTAGGTATTGATCAACACGAGCCTGCTTAAAGTAGCGAACAATAATGGATTTCTCTCGTAACGAAGCGGCAATTTTCTCAGCTGAGTAATTTGGATGCGTTGCAAATACAAAATTGGCAGCAGAGGGGATTACGCTAAACCCAAGTGCTTCTAAAGTTTGTGTAAGGTGGTTGCGAGTGGTAATTATTTTTTGGCAGCAGGCCTGGAAATACTCTTCATCTTCAAATGCAGCTTTGGCTCCATAAATGGCTAAGCGGTCAAGTGGGTAGGAGTTAAAGCTGTTTTTGACACGTTCAAGGCCTTCAATCAACGGAGCTTGTCCAATGGCAAAGCCAACGCGCATACCGGCCAGTGAGCGTGATTTTGAAAGTGTTTGTATCACCAATAAGTTCGCATATTGATTCACCAATGCAATCGCAGATTCACCGCCAAAATCAATATAGGCTTCATCGACGACCACGACTTTATTTGAATGTGCTTTTAGCAATAACTCTATGGCTTCTAAGTTTAATAAGCGACCTGTTGGCGCATTCGGGTTAGGAAAAATAATCGCACCAGAATCCTGACCATAATCCTCAATGTTAATCTCAAACTGTTCGGTGAGTGGGATGGTTTGATAGTCCATCTCGTAAAGCCCGCAATAAACGGGATAAAAGCTATAAGTGATGTCTGGAAATAGCAGAGGTTTATCCTGTTTTAACAAGGCTTGAAAGGCGTGAGCCAATACTTCATCAGAGCCATTACCGACAAAAACTTGGTTTAGGTTGACTTGATGATAATCTGCAATGCTCTGCTTGAGTACCTCCGCATTTGGATCGGGGTAAAGCTTGAGTGCATCGCCAGTCTGTGCTCGAATCGCAGCCAAAGCTTTAGGGGAAGGCGGGTATGGATTTTCATTGGTATTGAGTTTAATGAGGTTGGTTACCTTAGGCTGTTCACCCGGAACGTAAGGCGTTAGGGTGTGAACAAGGTTGCTCCAAAATTGACTCATATTTAATCCATTCAAATAGTATTGGTAAAGGGCGTACGTGATCATCCCGGGCGTCATTGCTTGCACAGTTAGCGCTAAAGCTGATGACTAAAGTCGAAGCGTTAACACGAAAATCGACTCTATTTTACCGTAAAATATGGCTGTCCGGTAGGTTTGAAGTGCCGTGCATTTTACGATTAATCTCAATCAAGGAATCAAATATGACTCAACAGGTTAAGTTTAAGGAAATCGCGGTAGCTGTGCTTAAACGGGATGACACTGTCTGTGTCAGCTTGCGTCAGTCACACCAAACTTTTGGGGGCGCTTGGGAGTTCCCCGGGGGGAAAGTGGAAGTGGGTGAAACCGTTGTAGAAGCTTTAAACCGTGAATTGAGTGAAGAGATTGGCGTGCGTTCGAATCACTGGGAACCATTGATTGTGGTTCCTTGGCAGTATGAACATGTCTCTGTGAGATTAAATGTCTTTGTGGCAGAGCAGTTTGAAGGAGAGCCTAAAGGCAGGGAGGGTCAGCAGGTAAAGTGGGTCAAGTTAGATTCACTTTCAGCAGCAGCATTTCCTGAAGCTAATCGAGGTATTTTAAGTGCTTTAAAACTCCCTGCCGAGTATATGATTTCAGGTGCTTTTGATTCCCCTGAACAGGGTTTAAACAGGCTTGAGTCTGCCTTGTCAAAAGGTATCAGGTTATGCCAGTTACGTGCAAAAGGTATGATTCCTGAAGAATTTTTACCTCTGGCTAAGCAAGCAGTAGACGTAGCACGGAAGGCGAATGCACTTATCCTATTAAATGGCGCCCCTGATTTACTGAAAGACATACCAAATGCGGATGGCATACAGCTAGCCTCAAATGCGCTGTTTAATTATAGAGAGCGTCCAATTCCTGAGAATAAATGGCTGGGTGCATCAACTCATAATATTGAAGAGATTGAACAGGCATTAAAAATTGGGGCAGACTTTATTTTACTCTCCCCCGTGAAAGAGACTCGATCACATCCCGGGGTACCTGGGATAGGTTGGGCTAATTTTGAAGCCTATGTAGCCGATATTCCAGTACCTGTATTTGCTTTGGGAGGCATGAAGCCTGAAGATGTTAAACGAGCAAGGGTTCGAGGAGGGCAGGGGGTTGCAGCTATTTCAGGGTTCTGGCCAAGTGATGGGTCGGTAACCTAATTCAATTCACAGCGTCTTAATGTTATCCTAAAGCGACCCTAAAACCACCCCGAATCCGTCTAATTCAAACTGATATTAGGTTGGCAGCAAGCCTGCGAGTTTGTGATTAACGGCATAATTGTGTCTGAAACATTTAAGCGTTTAGGTGAGTGGGGCGTGCAGTAAGTCGTTAACTTGTTGCTCTAAATAGGCAGTATCTTGGGTATTAAGAATAACCTTATCAGCGATGGCTAGGCGCTGTGTTCGACTTGCTTGCTGCTCAATAATGCGTTGAATCTCTGCGCTTGAGGCGTTGTCACGCTGGCAGGCTTGTGCAAGCTGCTGTGCTTCAGGTGCATCAACGACCCAAATTTGATCAATATAATTGGGCTTTTGTCCTGTTCTAATCAGGCCTTCGGTAAGCAGAGGAATGGCAACGATGATGAATTTTGGTAAAGGCTCATCCGCTATGGAGGTTTGGGTTAATTTGTCTATTTTAGCAAGGGTTTCGGCCTGAATAAGTGGGTGCAGTAATGCTTCCAGTTGTGCTTTAGCGATAGGGTTCTGAAATATATGAGTTCTTAAAGCGGCTCGGTTTAGGGTAT
>JAADDM010000185.1 GCA_013153955.1 Gammaproteobacteria bacterium
TTGAGGCTTTGCCTGACCTGAACGGAAACGTGCCATTAGACGACGCGCCTGAAAATCTTCAAAACTAGAGCATGAAGATATTTCACGGTACGCCTGCTGACCAGGTAACCAAACTTCTAAATCATAGGTTTTAGTTGCCGAGAATCCAATGTCTCCTGCACACAAAGACATAAGACGATAAGGTAACCCAAGCTTTTGTAAAATCGCTTCAGCATGCCCCGTTAATGCTTCAAGCGCTTCTAATGACTTTTCAGGATGAACAATTTGTACCATCTCAACTTTTTCAAACTGATGCTGGCGAATTAAGCCACGTGTATCGCGTCCGTAAGACCCAGCTTCAGAGCGGAAACAGGGGGTATGGCCGACAAACTTTAACGGTAGAGATGCTTCGTCCAAAATTTCATCACGAACTAAATTGGTAATCGGCACTTCAGCCGTTGGAATCAAGTAAAGATCACGGTCACTGGTATCGTGTTCTTCGTGCTTACTGATTTTATACAGATCCGCTTCAAACTTAGGTAGCTGCCCCGTACCACGCAAGCTGTCCTGATTCACCAAGTAGGGTACATAAACCTCTTCATAGCCATGCTCAGCATGCGTATCCAGCATAAACTGAGTTAAGGCGCGCTGCATCTTAGCCAAAGGACCTTTTAAAACAGAGAAACGACCAGAGGCAATCTTAACCGCTGCATCGTTGTCATACCAACCACGCGCTTCGGTTAAATCCACATGATCTTTTACGTCAAAATCAAATGCCTTAGGCGTACCCCATTGACTCACTTCAACATTGTCCGCTTCATCAGCCCCATCAGGCGTTGAGTCATGCGGTACGTTAGGAGTACTGGCAAAAATATCGTGTAGCTTTGCTTGAACAGCTTCTGAAGAAGCTTCGGCTTCCACCAACTGCGCCTTTAATGAACTGACTTCAGCCAGTAAAGGTGCAATATCCTCACCCTGCGCCTTGGCTTTTCCAATGCCTTTTGCACGACTATTGCTCTCTGATTGCAGCGTTTGCGCCTTTACCTGAAACTCTTTACGCTGTGCTTCAAGCGCTTGAATGGTCTCCACATCAAGAGAAAAACCACGTCTCTGTAACTTTTCGGCAATGCTCTCTAACTCAGTTCTTAATCGTTTTGGATCTAACATGGCTTCTTAACCTATTGAAATTAAATATATTTAAAGTAATCACACGGCTAACATTGACCTTAGGCCTCTTACCATTGGCGTGTGATGAGTATGTTGTCTGTTTTTGCTTCCAATCGCTTGGCTTAAAATGAAGCCTGATAGATTAGAGGTACGAGCAAAGATGAGAGGTGCTAGCAATTAGTTCCCTAAAAACTGTCGCCCAGTATAAAGCCCCGCCCATATTGCCATTAAGCTGGCCACCACGCTGATGGCGATATTAAAAAAAGCTCTGTTTATTTCACCTGTTTGCAGGTATTCCATCGTCTGTAATGAGAAGGTCGAAAAGGTCGTAAAGCCGCCTAAAAAACCGACCATCACAAATGCACGCCACTCGGCTGAAAGTTCATATTTATCGACCATTAATATCACCATGAGCCCCATCAAAAATGAACCTAATACATTAACGGAAAGTGTTCCCCAAGCCATCTCTTTTCCAAAAAGTACCGTCACCTGATGTGACATGGCATAGCGTGCTGTCGCACCCAGTGCGCCACCGATGGCGATGCCAATCCAGCCTATGGTAGTCAATCCTAATGCAGTCATCTCTGTTCTCTTCTATTCATGATACGGTCAAATTCCGTGATTATTTGATAACACTCGCGCCCGCAGGCATAAACCAGGTATAAAAAAAAGAGGTCAGGATTAACTCTACTCATGAAAATTAGCAGAAGTAATGAGTAAACTCTGCCTGAAATCAGCTCTAACGCTGCCCCCTTCTAATCAAGCCTAACCTCGTCGTTTATAAATGGCTTGCTCGTTTAGCGCTTTTAAGTGGCTCATTTTAGCGGAAATTTTGATTTCAAGTCCTCTTTCTACCGGTTGATAGTAAGATTTTTTTACCATCTCGTCTGGAAAGTAACACTCTCCTGCGGCAAAGGCCTCTGGCTCATCATGTGCATAGCGATAACCTTTGCCGTAATCCAAATCTGACATCAATTTTGTGGGCGCATTACGAAGATGCATCGGCACCTCATGTGAGCCGTTCTCTTTAATATCTGCCAACACGGCTTTGTAAGCCATATAGGCGGCATTTGATTTGGGGGCAACGGCTAAATAGGAGGCGGCGTGTGCCAAGGATAAGTCCCCCTCGGGAGAACCTAACCGCTCGTAGGCTTCAGCCGCATTAACTGCAATTTGCAATGCTTTGGGGTCTGCATTGCCAATCTCTTCGCTGGCCATTCTAATCAAACGCCTAGCAAGGTAACGTGCATCCGCGCCGCCATCGAGCATTCTAACAAGCCAGTAGAGTGCGGCATCAGGATCTGACCCTCGAATGGATTTATGCAGAGCCGAAATTTGATCATAAAAAGCTTCGCCGCCTTTATCAAAACGACGCACCCCGCCTTGAATAACTTCACGACAAGAGGCCTGTGTTAAAACAACCTGGCCTTTATGTTCCCTTGGGGTGTGTGGTTGTTCTGAAATATCCCACCCGTCAAAATCAATAAAGTCCATCGCCTGCTCAAGACTATTGAGTAAACGCCTGGCATCCCCGTCGGCCGCTTCAATCAAGAGTGTCTTGGCCTCCTCTTCAATGCTCAACGTCAATCGATTTTTAACTGAATTCGTTGCCACATTTTGTGAAGTCGCCTCTCCTGACAGCCCTATTTGCAGGTCTTGCTCAAGAAGCTTTCTACCGTTTTCCAGCACCACGGATAACTCTGTTTCGTCCAGAGTACGTAGTACATAAACTCGCGCTCGGGATAGTAAGGCGTTATTCAACTCAAACGAGGGGTTTTCGGTGGTCGCGCCAATAAAGATAAAGGTACCATCTTCAACAAAAGGCAAAAAAGCATCCTGCTGGGCTTTGTTAAAGCGATGCACTTCATCCACAAAGAGTAAAGTGCCTTGCTGAAACTGTTGCCGATGCAGTTTGGCTTTTTCAACCGCCAACCTAACCTCTTTGACCCCATCTAAAACAGCTGATAAGTTAATAAACTGAAGCTCGGACTGGTGCGCAATCAAACGTGCAAGGGTAGTTTTACCAACGCCTGGCGGCCCCCAGAAAATCATCGAGTGCAAACTGCCCGTTGAGAGCATACGTGTTAAAGCGCGTTTTGCTCCGAGCAGATGAGTTTGCCCGACATAGCCTTCGAGAGTATTAGGTCTAAGACGGTCTGATAGCGGTTGGTAAACAGACATTACTGCGCCTGCCCCACTAAATCAACGCCTTCTGGTAGCTCAAATTGAAAGTGCTTTAAGGGGATCACTAC
>JAADDM010000225.1 GCA_013153955.1 Gammaproteobacteria bacterium
TTGATGACTCAAATGAGACGGTGGTTACCCAATCTGCTTCCGTCGAAAAAGACAGTTTAGAAGACGCGCTTTCAGGATTTGAAGATGCTTCAAGTGCGACTTCTAATGCGTCTTCAGGCAGTCACTCTGATTTAGAGGATGCCTTAGAGGGGTTTGGCGATACACCAATACTTGCCACCCAGGTAGAATCGAATGCGCCTAAAGTGGTTAAAAAAGTCAGTCCTTTAACTATTTCAGGGCAGTTGAGTGCTAAGAGTGCGTTTGCTTACCAATCAAATGCGCCTCAAATTGGGGGCGCAGATTACCGAGGGCTGACAAAGTTACAGCTAACAGGCCTGGTTAAATTTGACTACAAAATTGCACCTGATTGGAAGTCTCGATTAGAGATTAAAGGCGGTGTTGATAGTATTTATACGCTTAAAGGGCGCAGTCACTACTCTTCAGATTCACTGAACACCTATGAGTCAGACCTAGAGATTGGTGAGGCTTATGTCAGTGGTTCTTTAACCGATGATTTGGATATTAAGATTGGTCGTCAAATTGTGGTGTGGGGAAAGTCTGATTCTATTCGGCTTACCGATGTGATGAACCCTCTGGATAATCGAGAGCTAGGCTTAGTCGATATTGAGGATTTGCGTCTGCCTGTCCTAATGACCAAGTTAGATTACTATCAAGGCGACTGGCAACTGTCTCTGTTGGCTCAGCATGAGCACCGTAATCCCAAAGAGGCAGCGGTAAACAGTGAGTATTTTCCAACAGGTGTGCTTCCAACCCCACCTGGATTTGTCTTCCCTGATATTGAAGCGGATACTTTACAGTTAGATGAAACAACTTTCTCAGTAGCTGCAACGGGGCGCTTTAGTGGCTGGGATTTATCTCTTTATGCGGGGCGTTTTCAAGACAGCCGTTGGCACTTTACCGAGGGAAATACTCAGCGAGCGTATGGTCAATTTAATATGGCTGGACTGGCGACGAATGTCATGGTGGATTCATGGTTATTAAAAGCAGAACTCGCGATACTGGATGATCTTCAATATAATACGGTGACGGCTAAGCAGACTCGAATTGATGGCTTGCTTGGGCTTGAGTATAAGGGCTTTACCGATACAACAATCTCTTTTGAAGTGGCTGATCGATACCTTCCTGATCATGTCGTTGCGATGGAGAGCCTGCCAGATGCTGTTAAGCAGCATAATCTACAAACGGCACTTCGCGTGCTCTATAACTTCAATCACGATCGTGCAACGCTTGGCTATTTAGGCCAGTACTTTGGTGAAACCTTTGAGCAAGGGGGCTTTCATCGTGTTTGGTTAGATTATGAGTTAACACAATCGGTGAACGTGACGGGTGGTGTGATTGATTACTTTGGCGGAGATAATGCGCTGTTAGAAGCGATGAAAAATAACGATAAACTGTTTGTAGAAGCGAAATACTACTTTTAAAAAAAGTTGGTATCTGATTGAAAGAATAGGGAATATGCTGATTGACGGATCGCTTAAAAACCCAAAAGGATCATGTTCCACATGGAACATGGTCCTTTTTTATGGATGAAGGTAAAGCGTATACCGTTCAAACTCGAAACAAGAGGGCTATTTTATATCCCTTACCAAGCGGACATAGCCTTCATTACTGCTGTTGAAGTTATAATCCTTACCCGAATTAAAGAAAATTCCCCAAGCACTATAGCTTGTATACGCACTGTGAGAGTAGGACCAATAAAAGCCTCTAACCGTGTTTGGAAAAACCGAAGTATCAATGGTTGGTGCGCTAAACTCACCGCTACAGCGACCATCTTGTAATTTATTGTTAACTCGTAGGGGTTTGCCTTTCTCGCCAAGCCTCGCCGCCCTACGTTCATTTGAACACTGTACGATGCTATGCAGCTCCATTCGAGTAGGTAGGCGCCAATCACTATAGCCAGCAAACTTTGTTTGGGTCGCAAGCGAGACCGCTTCTGACCAAAGGTGTTCAGAGGCATTACCAGTACAGGTTGATCCATTCCACGTTTGCCCTAAGCTACAAGCCATCCACATTAAACCGGTGTGGCGATCCGTGACCACCCCTATCGAGCGGTCGAGTTGACGAGCCGCTTTACGTGCACTTTTAGCGTTGGCCTTTTTCTGTGTCGCCTCTTTAAGCGCAAGTTGTTCAAGTAGGTCGGCTCTTTCTTGTTTTGCTACGGCCTTTTCAAAGGCTCGCTGTTGCTTGATTAGTGCTTGTTCGGCCTTTCTTTGGGCTTTTTTCTCAGCTGCTTGGTGTGCCTCACGTTGTGTTTTTTGCTTAATTGTTTTTTGTGCCTGCGCAATTAATGCGTGTGAGGATGCTTGCTCTGCTGCCGCTTGTTTAAGCGCCAGCTTTTGCTGTTCAATTTCGATCAAAGCGGCTTGTAAAGCCATCTCCGTTTTAGCTTCATTAAGTGGGGTAGACTTTTCAGAAGGAGCTATTTCATTTTGTGAGCTAGGCGAGGATGCACTTGGCGCCAATATGGTCGGGGCCACTTGAGCATTGGGTTCTTGTAAAGGTTTTTCCTTTTCGACAGGATGTTTTTCTGAATGGGTCATTAAGGGCTGAGTTTGAGTAGAAACCGGTGTTTGAGCTGGCTGACTTAGCCAGAAAATCAGGATTCCCCCCAGTAACAGAGCGATAATTAAAAGGATAATCCATTTATAAAGGCCAAGAATAGCGCCTTTTTGAGCACTAGAATCCTCTTGTGTTTCAAATGAAGAGGATGCACAGTAGTCACAGTGAAGGCTGTTTTCATCATTATGATGACCACATTTTAGACAAACTTTAATTTTCATGCGTGAATCCTATTAAGTAAAACTGATTATTCAATGCTCAAGAGCTTCTATTATCCCCTTTTAATAGGGATAAGCTATTGTTGTCTGAACTGGATGTTTTTGTGCCTGCATCAAAGCTACTTATCAATAACAAACCTCCCTAGCGCTTGGGCAGGGAGGGAACGATCCATACGTAATGATGATAGGTTTTCTGTAATATATATCAGCGTGCGTAAGGCCTCAAGCCGTTTTGACAATATTGGAATGCCTGCCTACAATGAAGTTTGAAACTTTACTAAATAAAAGAAGAGAAAAATCATGAATAAACTTGTATCTGCCTTAGTGCTATCGGTTGGGTTAATGCTTTCTGCTGCTGCCTCTGCCTCTGCCATGGAACTTGCGACCGTTACGGTCGTGGATCAGAAGAGTGGACAGACTCTGTTTATGTCTAAAGTGAATCACGCCTCCTTAACAAATGGCGTTGTTTTAAGCCAAGTGGAAACCTTGTCTGTTCTGAGCTCTATCGTGGGTAACAAGAAGATGTATTCAAAAACAGAAGTGGGTTCAAAAATGAAGCTTCAGTTAAACAACCTAGGCCACT
>JAADDM010000284.1 GCA_013153955.1 Gammaproteobacteria bacterium
GCTTTCGCAGTTCGACAAGAAGCCAATCTGGCCATTATTAACTGCTTGAATTAAAGGAAAAACAGCGCCCAAATCTTTCTACGCATGCTGTCGTCTTCACAGTCTCACATGTCAGCCATGTTTGATAAAATTGACGACTTTTAAGGAGAGCTACTTGTAAAGTATCGACCTTTACCACGACTGATAAGAAATTCGAAAAAGAGGTGCGCCATGTAGCTGGTCCAAAACCAAACTCCCTTTATTGCTTGTTCCAACTTCTCTCAGTGCACGCGCGAATACATCTTATCACAACAGACGATCGGCATCTGACATTTAAAATCCTTTCCGGATCGGCAATTAAGCGACGCGTGAGACGTTATGCGGATGTGTGACATAACGCGTTCACAAATGTATTTATTCCCATCTGGCCTCTGGCATCTTTGACCTGCTCGTCCCTCGAAGACCTTCTAGCTGACCAATCCCGACAGCAAGCCACCCTTTCCGCTGGGAGTGACGCGACGCTTCTTATCGGGCAGGATAGGCGTCAACTTTACGTACTGATGATTTCTGTCATAACTAAACACGAAGCTTTGAAATGACGAACTGCGCGACGTAATGACGTAGTATCATGCTTGAAAGGTGTAATAGGATTAGTAGTACGACATGCCTTTTGTACCACCGTAAATCTGCAAACTGGCTGAACAAGTTTATTTATAGAAACTGTTAAGCCGTTTACCTTTGAATTATTATTATTATTATTAGTTTGATATTAATGTCTTGTCATCTGAACTGGAGATCGGCCGAAGAAAGTACACTGGAAGCACACGCGAAAGGGTTAAACATATTTAAATATCTGTCTATAAAGGTTAAACACTTAACATTTAGTGTTTTCATCAAACTGCAGAAATGTGATAAACACAAATTCGATTAGACTGCCTCCATTAAATCAAGTCAAGACGGCGCTGCTCAAGTAATTATTATACTTTGACCTAGATTTGACGCAGTTTGTATTTTGTGTGTGTGGAGGTGTTTGTGACGTGTTGGTTCCGTTTATGCGAAGTAAACCTTGTAACTAATGTATTTGAGTTTCAACGACATCTGTCGGATAGGTTGGAATTCAAAGACACACAGGTAAAGAGTTATATTGCTCTGACGAAAGATGACACCAATCTGAAGGACAATTATTAGGAGGCCATTTAACGCAGGTATCTTGAAAAGATCATTTACACAAAAACCTTTAAGAGATTCCGGCTTATCGTAGGAACACGTCTTACTAGCGGTATGTTGCTGCCTACTAGATAATTAAATCTTTGCTGATTCATATGGACATTCTTACAACATCTACCATTGTTTTTGAAGCTACTGTTGGCAGACAGTTTAACCCAGCAGATATCAACATTACAGATATTATTTCGTGGTCAATTAGGGTGAGCTTCTGCTTAGCAGAACGGCCTTTATGTTTGACAATGATAACGGATCTCTGAAAAACAGCGTCTTTCACAAAATCGGTCTACCAAATATGCTAGATCGGTGAGAGTAGAATGGAAGTAAGTTGGATTTTGTACCAAAAAAGTCTTCTGAATTTCTCAGCTTTGCTAAATCGGTTGTTATGTTTATGCAAGAGTGCAGCCACTGCGTTCCAATTAAAGTGCATATATTATGGCTAAAGCGGAGTGCAACGTGTTGGAAGTGGAACCTAAACAGCATATATAACCTTTGCAAAACGCGCAGCTATTAGACAATATTAAAGTAACAGACTGCTCTAACCTGTTTCACCTGTTCATATTCGAGATGGCGAACAGACTACTGAATTGGAACGGAATTCGATTGGTATTTGTCGGACATGTCCTCGTTTTGTACTACATCCTGGCGATATTTGTCTTCAAATCGACGCAAGACACGAACCAAACAACCGACGCAGACGAAGTGAATTGTTTGCACAGCGATGAGGTTGTGGGCGTTGGCTATAATGATTTTGGTGATGATGTCAAAGCAAAACTTTCTGAACTGATCAGACGTCAAGCCGGAGCACGCGATCCCGAACTGTTGATGCTGGTCAGGAGTTTGATGAAGCCGCCGTCTGGACACATGGTAAAGGTAGTCAGACAGATTGTCGAAACACCACAGTCGAGGGCAATCTTGAGGTTATTGAATAACAAAGTAAGTAGATAGCTTCTGTTATATCTGTCGTTATAACAGCTTTACCTTCTCAACCCTCCACATATTATATATAGATGTGTGTGTGTGTGTCTGTGTGTGACGTTTAAAATTGTTCCTAATAATAAGAGAGGCGTCGATCGACATTAGAAAATGTTCAGCAAACCGATCGTCGGAGTACAGTTTTGACCTTTACTACGCTACTGGGGAAAGCCAACAATCGGGTTCTCGCGTCTGTATTTAATGCAGATTTTAGAAAAATTGCTGAAATATATTACCAGCTGAACATTCCTCACCAAAATGTCGTCATACGCAGAGACTCGCCCTTTCAAATAATGAGGCTATACACACGCAGACACACACAAGAGACAGTCAGCCAGTCTATTTGAAGGAGCAGACGTTTTTATTTTATTTTATTTTGTCATACAAATTAAAGTACCATCCACCAGATGACGTTAGAAATAGGAAGAATACAGGTACAACCCGCTTAACCGTGACCATCTCAACCATAATTTCGATTAACCGAAATATTAGTATGTCCCTCGCAACTCATCTGGATAATTCAGGATATCCTTATATTCCGGTGCTAATTTTGCACACTCTCAGCTCTAGTATCTTCTCTCTCGTCTTTCTGGTCATTTTGCTTTGTGACTAGGCCTAAATGATATCGGCTATTATCATTAGGTAAATGTTCGATTCAATACATGAATCATTGTTTCGTTCCAACAGTGTTGACTAAATTCAGCATTTGCTTACGGTATTTATCTAGACCAGTCGTTCATTATTCGGTGCCGTGAGTCTTCGCTCATACGAAGATTTGCTTACTCGATATCCTCTCGAGCTGAAACGCTTTGGTTAACATGGCTGTACCTCCGTATGCCAGGAATACTACATATCAAATCTGCCGGTGGCTATGGAAATCAATCGAACATGGTTAGTGTGTCACGTATCGTCTGCTTCCTGTACTGTTTGTTATTCAAATGTTCGCGCTGCACTTCCAAACACGATCCATTTAGTTATACACCTACTTTTGTATGAGACTAGCCAATTGTTCTGTCCAATCAGACGAAGCGATTCCCTTCAACCGCTCGTATGGCGAAGCTTGACCAGCAAACGATCCCATCTGTCGGGAGATATTTGATTACCTAATTAAAACAAATTAATGTCTATCTTGCTCCCAAAACACTTGGTTAAATAATCGAACACTGCATTTCCATCCATCTCACCGACAGTTAACGG
>JAADDM010000088.1 GCA_013153955.1 Gammaproteobacteria bacterium
TCACTCACTCACTCACTCACTCACTCACTCACTCACTCACTCACTCACTCACTCACTCACTCACTCACTCTTTAATATCCTCTGCCACTGTCTACCAAACAAGCTGATGGTCGTCTTTCTGGAAAGCTCTTGACAATTCTTAACATTTCTGCTGATGCCACGACCAGTCCATTACACATTCTTCCTCTTCTACCGCGGCGGCTGCCTACAATTTCCACAAGAAGCCAAACTCAGCCTGAAGTGTGAATGTGTCCCGCTTAGCCTACACCGATCTCAGCAGACGGAACCTCGGTAAGTAATCGTACCGTCGACCGCCTGAACGTTCAGATCACAGAAACAGAGAAAATTAGTCGGAGTCAGAGAAAATTAGTCGAGTGAGGGCTTGTGGTTTAGTGACCAGAGGACAGGCACTGCTAAGACTGTAGCAGTGGGTCGTAGTCTGGACAAAGCCCTGTCGGTGATACTGTGGACAGCTCGTGTCCACGAGGCGGTTACCCGTCCGTCTTCTGAGAAGGCATTTTGTGACATTCCATTCCGCCTTCTGATGTCGATAGCCAGTCGCTGGGAAAATAGAAGTCGGTGATAGGACAAGATCGGAGTTTTATTGACCAGCTCAACACTAGCACGCCATTTACGATATCTTCTTAACACACTTCTTGGTAATGGTACCGAAATCACGTGTTAGCATAAAATGACATAAAATTGTGTACAAATCCTGCCTCGTGCGATATCACAATCGGCATAAAATGACATAAAATGACATACAATTGTGTACACATCCATGACATAAGGTAGACAGTCTGCTACTGTTTCTCTGTCGGCTCATCTGTATGCAGCAAACTGCAGCCATGCCGTTCGGAGAGTGATGGATGAAAGACAAACTCTAAAAAGCCGTAAACATTTCCCCGTCTTCATGTTGGGATTTGTGCACGTCAAATGGCACGTGACTCTCCTCGTTGCACTTTTCGGATCAAGAGTCAGAATGGAAAACGAAGTCTTCAGTGAATACGTTTGTCCTGACACCGCCGTGTCTACCTGACTCTTACCTGTGTTACAGTATCCTATCGCTGGGCTTGATTCCTCTTGGCCTCTGGCGTGGTAGGTAAAACCGTGCGTCAGTAAGTTTCCATTTGCTATCGGCTTCACCATTCTTTGGAGAAGCGGATTGGTTTTCGGTTAACTCTGCCTTGATATTCTGTCGCCGAGATGCGTAACAGGCGAACGACTAATTGTTCCAAGTGTCGCCCGGAACTGGATTCCACACACAGACACGTCTGGCTGGCGTATATCGACACTAGCGGACGCTGTATCGATCCGGGATGGTTAATCCAGATGACTCCGTCTGTTGAGAGTCGGCTCCATCCATCAGTTGGTGTTTTTTTATTCCGTTATCGCGTCGAAGCCCGAACAAACAGAACTTGTCGATTGTGTCACTGGCTAAGCCGGCCAGCCGATGTGGATTTCGACTCGTCAGCCAGCCAATCGGGACTCGTTAGTCTGCTGACGTATCCAATCGGAGTTAGTTGATGATGAGGGATACCTGTAAGTACGGCGGCTATGACCGTAAGCCAGCCACTCTCTGACAACAGACCGCCACTCCGACGCACCCCGCTGGCAGCTGGCACCAACAGAGAGCTTACCAACCCCACGCTGTTTGCAGCGCCACCTGGTGAGCTTCCTGGGTCGTTTCGATAAGCGTTCGTTGGCACTTCCATCCCGTGACTACTCGCCGATTTTCATACCAAGTTTCGGTTGTTCCGTCGCCAATTGGTTTCGAACTCGCTGTGCAATAAAAAACCGGATTCAAGCCGTGAACACGCCACTTTTACAGCTAAGAGTTAACACCTGCCTTGAACTCTGTCACTGTCGAAGGAACGTCTTCAATCAAACAAAAAACTTGACAATATCACTGCAACTTATCATATTTTCAACGCAGTCTCTACAATTTCTGTCGGCTATTCAAGTCCGTTAGAGTTTTACTGACCTGAAATAGCTGCACTTTTTTGTACCACGTGACTTGACGTCAGATCAGCGCATGCGCCTCACGAACAACCGTGCTAATATTGCTGCGTCGGCTAATTTGTAGGCACCAAGCTGCACGGGGACCATTCAGCGGGATGATGGATGAAAGACGAGCTCTGAATTACTTCAAATATCTCCTCGTCTTCATTTTGGAATTTGACTCCATCAACACAAACATCGATCATTGCCGAGTCGAAAAAACACCATCCAAATCAAAGCGATTGGAAAATCCTCCATCAGAAAGCTGACTGGCACACTAGTCACGATATAAACGGATTGTGTCAGGACACAACCCACTCGTGTCCTTTCTGAGCTCAATTTACTGTAATTGACTGTCGACCTTATCATTGGATCGGTCTTCATAAGTCAGCCCTGGTTTGTTTGGGAATAATTTTGCCGTTTTTGCCGCTAGGGGGCGTGGCACTGGAATGAAAATCGACGACCACCGGAGAGAGGAAGTGAAAGAAAGCAGACTCTCTGAGGGTGACTTAGTGCAAAAAGAACGAAACGAAACTTCCTCTTGTCGCCTGCACCGGAAGTATTGAAGAGGACAGTAGGACATCAATCACACACTTCTATCGGGTAAAATATATCGAGGCTGCAGGGTATTTATTATTGACTTTAACCAATTTATGAAGATAATAGTTTATCTTTAAGTGGCTTTAATCCTCAGTGATTTGAGTGAGAAGATGACGTTAGCATGTTCAGCGCGCGTGCCACATTCTACAAAGTGAAGCCACTCTATCCAGACAATAAAATACCTGTTAGCAATCAAATTGACGAGGTACGAACTGCCAGATAAAGCCGACATTCTGAAAGAGGACAAACTTCAAATCGTCCCCTTCGCTACGCAATGAAACGCGTACAATAGCTCCTTGTTATCGTACTGCGGCAGCATTTGGAAACATTCTGCTTCCAGTCCGACTTATAACACCTTTTTGTGGTCTTATTGTGTTTTGACTGGAGATGCACGGCGTCAGTACGGTGTTGGTCAATAGAAATGTTAAATCTGATCTCGCAGCACACCTTTGATCTTCATCTGGTTTAAGAAAAGTTCGGTTTCTTGTGAGAAGATTTCACACCTTTAATCTTCATCTGGTTTAAGAAGAGTTCGGTTTCTTGTGAGAAGATTTCACACCTTTGATCTTCATCTGGTTTAAGAAGAGTTCGGTTTCTTGTGAGAAGATTTCAATCCGCACAGTGTTCACTTCCGGGGAGTATCGTGATTGTCATTTATGTACGTCTGTTGTTGAAATCAGTGCACGGTGTTGTGGTGCTACGTTCAGAAATAAATAAATAAATAAATAAATAAATAAATAAATAAATAAATAAAT
>JAADDM010000021.1 GCA_013153955.1 Gammaproteobacteria bacterium
TCAATATCTAACTTGCCGTTAAACATTGCTCCCCTAAAGCTTGCCAAGCTCATAAAGGTAACATACCTAAAAACCGTTGTCTCAGAGGCTTTCTTATCAAATTGAAAATGACAGTCTTCAAAACCCATAAAGCCATTAACTATACACTTTTCCATACGAAAACAGCCCATAAATTTCGTTTTGAAAAAATCAGTTACTTTCTCAAAATTTGAATTTTCAATTTCAGTTTTTTCTTTAACTATATTTTCTTTAAATTCAAATTTCCCTCTAAACTTCATATCTCTAATAACTATCGATTTTATGGTGTAGCCAATTATTTTAATGTAGCTACCCTCCTCAACCACATCCCCATCTATCTCTATTCCTTTAATTTCACCGGCTTCAATTCCTGGTTTTTGAATGATTTTAATCGGCCCTAATTTAGTTGAAATACCATTTCTTAAAGCACTATTCATTGCACTAGAAATAATAAAATTTTCGCCAAATATACATCCGAAATAACATACCTCAGGGAAAGTTTGGTCGCCCTCCAAATATAAGCTACTATGAAGCCACAAGGGTGAAAGGGTACATTCATCAAAAACTAAAGCGCGGTAATTAGCATCGCTTGCATCGCTAATAGCTTTAAAAACCTCATCCGAGGAGACTTTGCTAAAATCAAGTTGGGAAATTATTAATCTCTGAGCAGCGAGTGCTCCGTTACTTAAAACACGCTCTAACTCTGATAAAACACTTTGTTCACTTTGCATTTTAATACGACTCACAATAATATTAATTTGACCCTGTTGAGCCAAAGCCATTTGTACCCCGTTCGGTGGCATCACCAAACTCTGCAACTTGAGTAAACGTTGGCTGTAGCACCGGCACAATCACCATCTGCGCGATACGCTCGCCCACTTCGACCGTATATGCGGTCTTACCGCGGTTCCAACAAGAGACCATTAACGGCCCTTGGTAGTCGGAATCAATCAGCCCGACTAAATTCCCCAACACAATGCCGTGTTTATGCCCTAGCCCTGAACGGGGCAGCAACATGGCAGCATAGCCCGCATCTTCAATATGAATGGCCATGCCGGTGGGAATGAGTAGCGTCTCGCCCGGTTCAATGGTGGTCTCTTTATCCAGACAGGCGCGCAGGTCTAAACCCGCTGACCCTGGTGTCCCATAATGTGGCATGTCTATCTCATTGCCTAACCGCTTATCTAAAATTTTGTACTGTACTTGTAAATTGGATGATTCGCTCATTCTGTTCACTCTTGTGCTTATTTAATGTTCGTATTTGTCATGTGTATTTAATAATGTGTATTTGACGGTCGGTTAGCTGCGCTGCTGCTTAATAAAGGTCAGTAGCGCCAGTGCAAGTGCTTGCTTGCTCTGCTGTGGCAGCACTACCGTTTCTTTGGCACTGATTAAGGTCAGTGCGTTATCATTCGATTCAAAGCCGACTGCACCCACCCCCACTTGATTGGCGGCAATCATATCTAACTGTTTACGTTGACGTTTTTCTTGTGCATAGGCCACCACATTTTGGGTCTCTGCAGCAAAGCCTACCACGTAGGTTTTGGCTGTATCTGATACACCGATCTGTGTTGCGCTTTGTGCGCTATCTTGAGCGCTGTCCTGTGGCGTATTTTGTGCAGCCACCCAAGCAATAATATCAGGGTTCTTAACGAGGGTTAATGTCAGGGCTTCGCTATCCGCCTGCTTTTTTATTTTATGCTCAGCCAAGTGTTCGACTCTAAAATCGGCCACTGCCGCCGCCCCAACAAAGGTGTCAACGCCTGCAATTTCTGACTGAACCGCGGTCAACATCTGCTGAGCACTGCGCACCTCAATACGCTTTACATTCAAAGGGGTTACCAGCTGAACAGGGCCGGCAATGAGCGTGACCTCGGCCCCCAATTTAGCAGCGGCTTCGGCAATGGCAAAACCCATTTTTCCTGAGCTTCGGTTACCGATAAAGCGCACAGGATCAATATCTTCAAAAGTAGGCCCTGCGGTAATTAAGACCTTCTTACCCTGCCAAAAAGGGGTAATCTCTGTTTGAGCAGACAACCAGGCCTGGTTGTTTGCTTTTTGATGTGTTTGAAACTCTGTAACGGCATTCAAAATCTCATGTGGTTCGGGCATTCTGCCTGCACCGACGTCACCACAAGCTTGCTCACCCTCGCCGGGTGATAACACGGTAAACCCTCGGCTTTTCAATATCTGGACATTCTCTTGAGTCGCCGCATTGTGCCACATTAGTCGATTCATCGCAGGGGCAATTAAAATCGGTTTATCGGTGGCTAAACAGAGGGTCGTCAACAGATCATCAGCACGCCCCATGCGTAGTTTGGCCAGCGTTTCAGCCGTCGCAGGCGCAATCACAATTTGGTCTGCCCAGCGCGCTAATTCAATATGACCCATCCCCGCCTCTTGATTTGCATCAAACAGACTGTCCCGCACAGGGTTGCCCGACAACGCCTGAAAAGAGAGGGGTTGAATGAAGGCTTTTGCCCCCTCCGTCATCACAACTTGAACCTCATCACCCGCTTTAATAAACAGGCGTGTCAACTCCAGTGATTTATAGGCGGCAATGCCCCCGGTTACCCCAATTAATACTTTCATAAATACGCTACTCTTTTCCCTATTCGGTTTTATCTACTCTGTGCCAATTACACGCCACAACACACTGACTTCGAGAAGGATACGGATACATTAATTAAGCCTATACCAACAATGAGACCAATTCAGGAGAGGCCATTGGACGGCCTTGCGCGTTCACAGCCACGCCTAACGTTTTGGCGGCAACAATTAAACGATCATCTATACTGTGGCGAATACTTTGAATAAAGGCAAACTTGATACGTGAGACCTGTTCCACCTCCACAGTGACATAAAAATCATCCTGAGAGGTGAGTGATTTTTTAAAATCCATCTCAACCCGTACCACCATTAAATTAATGCCTTCGGCGGCGAGCGTGGCAAAATCAACGCCTTTACTCAGCAAAAACTCGTGACGAGCGTGCTCTAAATAATTTTGATAAATACTATTATTAACGACTTTCTGTAGGTCACACTCGTAATCTCGTACCCGCATCTCATATTTAAACATCAAACTCGTTCCTTACACCATACTGGATATTAAAGAGACCTTTGCACCGATGAGGCACGGACTAAAAAATTTTAGCCCGTTTTAGGCGTGGATTCATTCATGTAAAGCTCTCACTAGGTGTATATTAAGTTAAATACTCCATTATCTCCACGGACGGACAGTTATAAAGGTAATCCCATGGCTATTTCTGACTGGCATGAACATGACCGTCCCCGTGAAAAACTCCTTAATTTTGGGGC
>JAADDM010000134.1 GCA_013153955.1 Gammaproteobacteria bacterium
ATTCTCCTTGGCTTTAACCAGGGTTTGTGTTGGTCGATGGCACTAAACAGTAAGCTAGATTTGGCAAAAAGCACACAAAAAGGCTTAGTTAATGGGGTGAATGAGTTTGCAGGCTACGCCGCGGTTGGATTAGCGGGTCTAATGACCGCTTATATTGTTGAGATAATGGGGGCGAGAGAGGGGTTATTCTGGTTCAGTTTGACGGTGATTTTAACCGGCCTTGTATTGGCTAAATATACGCTGGTAGAGACGTTACCTTGGGCAAAACTTCACCAAAAAAATGCGTTGGAATCAGGGCAGATTACAGAGCCACAAAGCCTGCTACAGCTGTTTAAAACAGCCAGTTTAGAGAATAAAAAATTGGTGGCACTCAATCAAGCAGGCCTGATCGAAAAGTTTACTGATGCCTTGGTCTGGATTTTTCTACCTGTCTTCTTTATCTCACAAGGGATTAGCCTGTTAGAGGCAGGTGCGATTATTGCCATTTATGGCGTAGTTTGGGGAGCAAGCCAACTGATTACAGGCCCACTATCCGATAAGATCGGACGTAAAGGCCTGATTGTGTGGGGTATGTGGATCTGTGGTTTGGGCGTAATGGCGGTGCCACTTAGTCAGGGCATTTTAATCTGGTCAGTTGAAGCGGCTATTATTGGGGTAGGCATGGCGATGCTCTATCCAAACCTAGGGGCTGCCGTGGGGGATTTTGCCCCTGCGGCACACCGAGCCAGTTTGATTGGTATCTACCGTTTTTGGCGAGATTCCGGCTACGCTTTTGGTGCACTGTTGATGGGGATCATGGCACAGTGGTCTCAAGATTTGCTGATGCCATTTTGGTTTGTCGGCATTGCTATGTTGTTATCTGGACTATGGGTACAGCTTAGCCTGCCTAAAAACCGGTAATAGTGAATATGTTTTGTATTATGCATTAGATACTCATTAAATGGTTATATGATGTATATATTTAAGTATAATTGCGTTTATAAAAATAGTTATTTAATCAATATGAAGTGCCCTTACGTAAAAGGATTTGTGCATCGGTCTCATATCCTCGTTAAACTTATTAAGGATACATGTTATGAAAAATATTAAAATAATCTCGTCTGTTGCCGTTGCGGTCGCAGTTGTATTAGGGACAGGGTGTACTTCTAATACGGTACAGACTGGTGCACAAGCCGATATTGATAAAAGAGTCGCAGTGCTTAATGAGCGTGAAAAATCGCTTGCAGAGAGAGAGTCTCTTTTAAATGCACAGCAATCAGAAAGGGCAACACAACCCAGTGCTAAAGATTCGGCAGAGAAATATAACCTAACGTCCGCTGACTTGCTGCCTCCTGATGCACAAAGTGGCCAATGTTTTGCCCGTGTTTGGCAGCCCGCTATGTATACAACAACCTCAAAAGAGATGTTGGTTAAAGAGGGATATGAAACCATTCAGGTCACACCTGCTAAATATAAGATGGTTGCTAAGACAATTACTGTCAGTGATGCATCTACCAAGTTAGTGGCTAAGCCTGCTGTATATGGTACTGAAGTCGTTAAAACACTGGTTCGTGCTGAGCAAGATGTTTGGCATGTAGCACGTTCTATGAAGAGCCCTCTTGTTGCTGAGGATGTTGTTACCTTTGCAAAGAGCCACTCTGTAGATGACATTAATGCAGCCACAGCAGGTACGTGTTTCCATGAGCACCGTAAGCCATCTCATTACGATGTTGCGGAAGAGAAAATCATGCTGAGTGAAGCGTATGATGTTGTAGAAACAGTGCCTGCAACCTATAAAATGGTGCCAGAGACAGTGGTGGTACAAGAAGCATCGACTAAAATTGTAACGGTGCCTGCAACCTATAAAGTTGTGACTGAAAAAGTAATGGTCAAGCCGGCAACAACCGTTTGGAAGAAAGGTTCAGGTCCTATTCAAAGAATTGACAGCGCAACAGGCGAGATTATGTGTTTAGTAGATGTGCCTGCTGAATATAAAATTGTAAAAACGCGTGTTGTTGATACGCCAGCTTCTACTAAGACAGTTGCCATTCCTGAAGTGACTAAAGTGATTCAAGTTCGCGTTGAAGTCACCCCTGCTAAAGAAGTTCGTAAAACGGTTCCAGCAACCTATGAAGTGGTTTCTAAAAAGACGCGTATTGAAGGCGACTTAATTTGGCACGAAGTTCATAATAAAACCATGACAAAAGCATCTCGTACGGGTCGTCAGATTTGTTTAGTGAATGAGCCAGCGGTTTATCACTTGACCAATAAGCGTATTGTTAAAGTCCCAGCTTCTACACAAGAAGTGGCTATTCCAGCAGTGAGCAAAACCATTAAGGTGAAGCAACTTGTTTCGGAGGCGACTGAGACACGTACTAAAGTCCCTCCGGTTTATAAGACGATTAATAGCCAAAAGCTAGTATCTGAAGGGCATATGGAGTGGCGCTCAATCTTATGTGACACCAATATGACACGTGCTCGAATTACTGAAATTCAGCAAGCATTAAAAGACAAAGGCTTTAACCCTGGTCCGATTGATGGTGTGATTGGTTCACAAACAATTAAAGCGATGAATGCCTTTCAAAAGAAGAATAACCTACCGGTTGATAAATACTTAAATGTTGAGTCAATCAGAGCATTAGGCGTATCTGAAAAGTAACCTAACGACTTAATGTGGCCTTTATGATTAAAGGCCTTATACAAAAAAACCCCTAGATTATTTAATATAGGGGTTTTTTTGTGTCTGATGTAAAGGGCTAGCGCATAGCGCACCAATATTTTAAGTGTGACAGTTTGTTACGCTATGCTTGGCTTAGGCTACTTAGGAATGTTGGCAACCATGACCGCTCTCAGGGGAGCAGGATAGCCCTCTGCTGTTTTATTATGGTCGTCAGGGTCAAGAAAGCTCTCGAGCGAGTTCCACTCCATCCACTCGGTGGTGCGTTGTTCCTTGATGGAAGTTTGGTTTAAGTCCACACAGCGAATATTCTCAAATCCACAGCGTTTTAACCAGTGGCTAAGCTCCTTAACCGAGGGTAAAAACCAGACGTTGCGCATTTGAGCATAACGGTCATCTGGCAGGAGTAATTGACCGTATCCTTCAGGAATAACCAGGGTTTCCAGAACCAACTCACCCCCTGGAACAAGGTGCTTCTTTAGATCGTAGAGATGGTCTATGGGGGAGCGACGGTGGTAGAGCACGCCCATTGAGAAGACAGTATCAAAATCGCCACCTCGGGTAGAGACGGGGAGCTGCTCAAGTGTGAGCGGTAGAAAGTAGGCCGGAACAGACTCACCAATAAAGTGTTTAAGCACTAAAAACTGGCTCATCGAGAGTAGGCTAGGGTCAACGC
>JAADDM010000240.1 GCA_013153955.1 Gammaproteobacteria bacterium
CACCAAGCGCCAGGCCCATCGCAAACGAGAAGCCGGAATAAGCGCCAAGGTAACAAACAGCCATAATCCGCTACCCCAACCTATCATCCATCTTGGGGAACCAGCCTGACGGGTCAACCACGCGGCAATCTTCTTCTCATGCCATACACCCCAAATCAACCCCAACGTCAACGCCCATACACCTAACAACACCAGCAACCGCCGCGGTGAAAAGCCCAACCATATTATATTGCCAGGGAAAGCCACACGATAGACTATTGACAATCCAATGGATCCCCAAAGCACGCTCAAAGCCCACAATCGCAATGCGTGTAGGCGCATCTTTTTCCCCTTTATTGGACACAACCGCCTCATAAGTTAATATGCTCCTTCACCTAAAAGGACTATTTTTATTGTTTTAAGAAGAATATACAGGTCAAACCAAATCGACCAATTGCGTACATAATAAACATCTAATCGTAATCGCTCACGAAAGCTCAATCTATTACGTCCACTAACCTGCCAAAGCCCTGTAATACCCGGCCATACTTTGAGAATGATAGGCGCCAAATCCCCCATATCTTCTAATTCGTTAGGCATATATGCCCGAGGCCCCACCAAACTCATTTCCCCTTTAAAAACATTCCAGATCTGGGGCAGTTCATCCAAACTCCACTTACGCAAAAATTTACCCAAAGAGGGTACTCTTGGATCCTCTCGCAATTTATGATACTGTTCATATTCGAGCCGAAGTTGAGGATCCTCTGCTAAGATCTCTTGCAAACGCTCCTCCGCATTCACGTACATGGTACGAAACTTACATACCCGAATCCGCCGCCCATTCACTCCCAACCGCTCCTGCCAAAAAAAAACAGGCCCAGGAGACGAAAGCTTAACTAACACCGCCCCCACCATCATCAAGGGCACCCACACAGGGATTGTCAAAAGCAACAAACCCCAATCCAGCATTCGCTTTACCCATAAGGCCTCACGCCGAAGCAACTTCTGTTCTACCTCCAAACCTAACACTCCGCCTAAATCATTAGCATGTACCCACAAACTTGGCCCTCCAAAAAAGTCTGGTATCATGATCATATGAGGGAAAGTTGCACCGTAGCTTTCCAATATTTCAACCAACCGCTTTGCAGGAACTCCCGGCATTGCAAGCACAAGGTAACGCACTCCCCGCGCCGCATACTCGGGAGATAAAGAAAGCGGCCCCTCAACAGGAATACCAAACACCTTCTTACCCCAAAGGCGCGAATCATCATCCAGTAACGCCACCACCCGATAACCCAAACCAGACTCCCGCTGAAGTGCATTCACTACCATCCTACCCGTTTCCCCTGCTCCCAGAACCACCACGCCTTCCCCCCACCAGGAAAACCGAGAAAAAAATGCCCGCGCCACCAATCGAGCCACAGGCAATAACAACACAGCAATTCCAAAAGATAATAGGAAAGCTCCTCGAGAATATAATTCGGCTCGCTTGGTCAAAAAAGCGATAGATGCCAAAGTCACAAAACCTGTAGTCAACCCATAAACAACCTTACGGATCTCCATAGGTGCTCGAATACCTGTGCCTGGATAAAGGCCCAACAAAGCAAAATACACCAGAAACAAACCCAAGAAGGGCCACAATCGCAAATACATTTCCCAACTCACCCCACCCCCAAGCAGCCAACGTCTAACGCCAATCCCTCCCAAAAAGGCTACGAAAAGCACGGTGACATCAACCAATACCAGCGAGAGACTAACTACCCATCGCCCTTTGGGCAAGGATAAAGGGTCTTGAATTAAATCATAATCTGACATTCAGCCCTCCTTCGTAATCTAATCTGTCTTCCAAAGGTTTTTATTATAATCATTTCACCGCCGCTGACAAGAAGGTTGGGCTACCGACAAAGGAATAAGACGACAAATAAAAATTTAAAATTACAAATTATTCCTAAACAACTTACACATTATAGTTTACTCCAACTTAAGATAAAGTGTAAGTGCTTCCTTTGCAAGCATCATAGATTCTCCCCTAACGCGACAACTTCGTCACAAATGCCGTCTGTTAGCCCGGTGGCGGAAACACGGCAAGAAAACACCCTGGTTGCTGGCCACCAATTCACCTTCACAAAAAGCAGTCAAACAGCACTATCGTTATCGGGAATGATTGTTGCTGGATGTAAATTGAGAAAGACTTCACCCTGGAACACTGCCGTCTGTAGCATTTCTTACGGTTGTCTCAGTTAACGCTAATCGCCGCGTGGCTTTATTTTCATCTAGCGACCTTGAGAAGTGTAATCATAGGGCGCCGCCAGGAAGTTGACTGCTTTCACAATTGTGGCCTTAACATCTTTCGGCTTAATTCATATGCCAGAAAGACACCTCATCAACTAATGGCGCTATAATTCTTGTTTCCTTCCCCACTTCACTTGGTTTTATATTTGGCTTTATAAGATAAAGGAGGAAAACAAGGTACACCGGTTGGAATAAGATAACGGTATATTCCCTCGGTGCCCCGTGAAGGGAAAGGTTTTCGTTTGGGGTCTTTTCGATTTTAAGGACAAGACCACCATTGTTCTGAGAAAGCCTCCGCGCCTCTTGGAGGCCAACGGCTAACCGCGTCCTATCCATCTTCAGGTGAAGCTGCGAAGAAGCAATTTGCAGAGGCGCTCTCACTTAGTCTCAGTGCTAATCGGGCTACAAGCGCCCTGTCTCCTCAAGAGGCGTTTGGCCACCCTTCCGGCCTGTCTTTTTAAAGGAAGAATGCCATAAAATCTGCTCGTCTTCGAGTTGGCATAGATATTAGCAAGCATCGTCTCAATATTCGTCTATTCTCATAACCAGCCTGAATCAATCTGAATTACGGATAAGCCTTACAGGCCATCGCTGAGCGGCGCGGCCAACGGAAGCGAAACAAGGTTGAAGCATTCCAAAGTGCCTTTTCCCTGCGTTTCGACTGATAGCTTTGTAATCTCCGCTCAACGCGATGGCTTTTTCTCTTATCCGTAACTGAGGTTAAATTACTTCTTTTTCCAATATTTCCGTTTAATATCTTCTATGACAAACTTGCTAAGGAATAAAGGTTCATAGAGATACCGCTTCCACAAACGACGTGGCTCTGTTAATAATCGAACAAACCATTCTAGACCAAGATACCCTATCCATCGAGGAACAAATACCTTTACTCCAGCAATATAGTCAATACAAGCCCCTGCATTAAGAACAACATTTGCATTAATCCTCTCAAAATTTGCTGAAATCCATTTTTCTTGGCGAGGCATCCCCATTCCAACAAACAAAATATTAGGCTCGAAGGCATTTATTTTAGCCAAGACTAACTCATTTTCCTCACCTT
>JAADDM010000161.1 GCA_013153955.1 Gammaproteobacteria bacterium
GTAAATAACCCGTTTAATACTCACGACATAAAGCGCGCTGAATAGCGCCAGAAAAATGCGAGTGAGTTTAGCGGCTCTACTTCTTCATCTCTGCTATTTGAGAATCAATACCCACGGCATCTTCAACGGCTATCTGAATAGCGATGCCGCTACCAGGTGTAGAGGCAAAGTCTCCTGCCAACTCAATCGCCTCTAAAATAGCTCGGCCTTTGTGCGCTTCTACCAAAAAAAGCAGCACATCTCTTGAGCCTTCCAAATCAAGCCCAAAGAACGTTTTAGGGGCTTCTAACCCCTCTCCTCTCGCGTGATTAATCACGGTTGCCCCTGTGGCACCCGCATCACGTGCGGCCTTCATAACATCGTTTGTTTTAGCATCGTCTACAAATGCAATAATAAGCTTAAAATCCATCTGGTTATCCTTTATAGAAGTTAATGGGGCTTGTCTAACTCTGGTTCATTGGGTCTATTTTCTGCACGAATTCTCTGTGCTTTAAGGGTTCTGTACTCTGAAATTTGTGCATAAGCCATGACTGAGATAATCGGAAACAGGCTTGCAAAAGCAATCAATCCAAACCCATCAATTAAAGCACTTCGGCCAGGCACGGTCTCCGCTAGACCTAATCCCAAGGCTGCAACCAGAGGCACCGTTACTGTTGAAGTCGTTACCCCACCAGAGTCATAAGCCAATGGCACAATCATCTTAGGCGCATAGAAAGTTTGAATGACCACAAAGATATAGCCCACAATAATGAACCAGTGAATTGGGTAGCCAGTAACGATTCTAAACGTCCCTAAAGAGATACCAATGGCAACCCCCAAAGCGACTGCCAAGCGTAACCCCCAAATACTAATCGCCCCCCCAGACACCTGCTCTGCTTTAATGGCAACTGCCAATAGGGAGGGCTCTGCAATGGTGGTGCTGAACCCGATTGCAAATGCAAAAATATACACCCAGTAGTAATCCTGCCAAGTAAAAGCAAACTCCCCAACCATCTCTTTACCAAAAATAAAGGTTGGATTTGTTAGCTGCTCAGCCATCAAACGACCAATCGGAAAAAGCGTCTGCTCCAACCCCTGTAAAAAGAATGCGAGACCGATTAACACAAAGAAAAAACCCAAAGCGACTCGTTTTAAATTGGGGATTTTCTCTCGCAATACAAACAGTTGAAAGCCAATCAATATTCCAAGAATCGGCAGAACGTCATCCACAGTATTCAGTAAAATTTCAATAAATCGATCCAGGTAGCCCACGATAATAGACGCTAGTTCCATTCTAATACTCCGTTAAATAGGCTCATTTAGATAGACATTCCATAAATCATGACAAAAATCATGGGGGTTAACGAGGCAAATGCAATCAGACCAAAGCCATCAATCATCGGGTTTCGACCCTTAATTGAGGAGGCTAATCCAACCCCCAATGCTGTCACTAATGGAACGGTGATGGTTGAGGTCGTGACCCCGCCCGAGTCATACGCAATCCCGATAATCTCTTCAGGTGCAAACCCCGTAATAATGACGACCAACAAATAGCCTGAAATAATAAACCAGTGAATCGGCCAACCCTTGATAATTCTAATCACCCCTAGCACAATCGCAAATCCTACTGACAGTGCAACGGTTAATCGCAATCCATCCGCATAGCCTGCCATAGCAACCTCAGAAGCTTCAATCACCCCTGCTGATGCGGCCACCTTAGCCGCTTCTGCTGCGACGGCAATCAACGCGGGTTCGGCAATCGTGGTACCAAAGCCAAGTGAAAAAGCAAATAGCACTAGCCAGAATACAGACCCTTTCTTAGCAAAGGAGAATGCCATGGTTTCACCGATGGGGAAAAGCCCTAACTCAAGACCGTAAACAAAGAAAGTTAGGCCCAGCACGACAAAGAACGTTCCGACCAATAGGTCAATGATATTGGGCATGGGCTGTTGAAGGACCAATAGCTGAAAAAAGGCAATAACCAAAATAATGGGTAATAAATCCCGAAGCGATCCTAGCATCGCTTTAAAGAGTGAAGACAGCGCTTTGTTCATAGACAAACCTTAAATGTTAATCCCATTAGATTAATCCCCTTTTAAGCTTTGTACAATCCTTAGCCTGCCTTTCTTGTACAGAATAAAAAACTTTGCGCGTAAAGCTATTTAACGTCAACTTTAGACGGATCACTTAAACAGCATTGAAAGATTACGATGGCTTAATGAAAATATAAATAGTCCACTTTTAATAGATGATGGGCTGTATTTAAAGAGAAAAATGGGGAGAAATAGTGTTTTAAATAAAGGCAAAAACGTGCGTGAGCAGAAAATAGACGCTTGCCTTAGTCCAACCAGATAAGCGAAGCAATTCGGCCTGTTTTTCCTGATCGGCGATAAGAGTAAAACTGGTCGGCAAGTGCATAGGTACACAAGCCAGAAAGCGTGATATTTCGCACGCCTATTTTTTGAAGTTCTAATTTAGCCAGGCCTGGTAGATCTGCTAAATACTTAACAGAACGGTCTTGTAAACAGTTCTCCTGACTCTCTACGGGGCACTCATGTTGCTGAGACTTATTACGCTGCTTTGATTGTCTAGGTTGCTTAGATTGAAAAAATTGAGCGTTATCAGAATCCTTTGCCACAAACTGTTCGCGCACCTCTTCGCCTACTTCAAAGTGTTCGGCACTGATGGCAGGCCCTATCCAAGCGATTAACTGCTCTGGTTGGTTACGGGGAGTTTGGGGAAAGCTTGCCAACGTCTGAGAAATAATCCCCTCCGCTAACCCTTTCCAACCTGCATGAATGGCTGAAACTAAAGTACCAGATTGATTGGTAATGAGAATGGGAAGGCAGTCTGCCGTCATCACCACCGATACCAAACCTGCCGCCTCTGTCCAAGAGGCATCTGCAACTTCTAATTGACCAGGCCTGGTTGTTTGAATATCTTTGAAATTTTCTTGCTGTGATGATTGAGAACGCTCAGAAATACTTGCTTGAGATACGGGAATACCGTCCAGCGATACATGAGGGGAAGAGTATGGCAGTTGAATGGCGCGAGTGGTGTGTTTCTGGTCTAGCCAGACAGGCTGAGAAGGCAGCTTTGCTGCATGAAACAGCGTCTGTCGATTGACTAATACCTGCTCAAGATGATCGCCAACATGGATGGCGAGATTAAACCCATCAAATGGGGCGTGACTCACCCCCCCTTGTCGATTGGTACAAAGCGCATTCACGCCTTCAGGTACAGGCCATTCAGGGATAAAAAACATACTGCCTCACTCGTGCAAAGCTCTATCACTATATAAACGGGGCTGAGTGAAGCCCATTAAAACAAGCTTCAACTTACTCAAAC
>JAADDM010000304.1 GCA_013153955.1 Gammaproteobacteria bacterium
AGAATTAACAGTACTTCACGATGTTATCACGATGATACCTCATAGCTGGACTGCATTTAACCCATGTCCAGCATATTCTTACAGTTGTATGCTATTACAAATAAAAACCTGCTTGGGTAGGAAAACGTGTACTTATCATTTTGTTTAAATTTAACTCTTCCCTATCATCAGATTCAGTCGTAAACTCAAAGAAAATGCGATTAAACTTACAAAAGCAATATGAGATATAATGAGACAACTTATAGCATATGAAACGATAGCAAGGGTTTGCATGGGTTATATCCCATTGGCGTTTCTTAATTCCCTTGAACGCTTGGATTACTGACAAAACCGGCTTTCTAACTGGTTTCGTTGAACAGCAATATCCTGAGGAAATCGGCAGTGTTTGGTGAATCGGAGGCTTCAATCTTGAAAATCGATTGGAAACATCATCTCTTGTCTGCGCTGCTTTTGACACTGAATAGAGCAGTCAGAATTTCAGGATGATCGATGTGACCTGTTGTTTCAGAGTCGGTAGTTTGATAAGGAAATGCTAGCTTGTCAATTGCCAGTTGGTTCTAGAGGGTGCGCAATGCTGTCTTACTACCGTGACGATCAGGTAGCGGCCAGTCTTAAAACAGAAAGCGTGCGTGACCTCCTGATTGTTTTAAGACTGAAGCTGTCCACGCTGTTGGATAGCGGCTGTACGGAGACGTTATGATAGAACCGATCTGCTCTCGGCCTTAGGGTGTGCTCTCCTGTGTTGAAAGAAGAACGTAGTCAGACGATCGTGTGCAATTTCCTACTGCTGTTTTGTTCGTTTACTTTTATTCAAAATAATGAACATTTCGATACAAATGGTTACAATTACATAAACAAAACGATTCTTTGTCTCATAATTCCCTTTTATTGATGAACACGACACGACACGACAAGGTTTAATAACTCAGAGTGCCAACGATTCAGCCAGTCTGCGTCTATAGGCATATCCTGAAACAGTCATACTACGCCTGTCATTACGTCAGTGGAGCCTTTTGGTTGAAGCCATTTTATTCAGGAACACGACGCTCTCTGGAACAACGTTGAAACGCCGATATCGACGAACGCTCGGATAGGAAGCATAACCTGTGAACGTGTTGTCATCCAGAAACGCTTAACAAGACATATTTCTTGCTGGAATGATTCATTGCCATCTTGACTGGAAGACTTCCTCAGCGGAATCTCTCTTCCGCGGCGAGCGCTTGTTATGGCAGGATTTTGTATCATCAAGCGGCCGTGTGACGACCGATAACAGAATTTCGATGGTCAGTTCCAAATTACCTATCAGACATCTTGACAACACGCAGCTAATGCTGTAAGGGAAAGAAGGTAGCCAGCCAGCCCTGATTCCAGATCTGCCAGCTTGACCGAAACGGCGCCTACTCCTCGGAGCCAATATCAACGATAACTTTGGTGAAAGTGACTGATGACTTCATTGAAATCTGGGACGCTATACATTAACAAGAGTGAATACGGAACTCCGAGCGGCCAGACGACCACGACCGATTTAGAGAAGAATCCAGTGTTCTGTAAATTAATAACATTATTGTTGGAGCACCTGGTGAAAAAATCGGCCCGAGCTGACATGACCAATTGAGAAAGAAATCCGGATTTTCACGGTCATAGTTTTACGGGTATCAGTCTGTGAAAGCCTGGGTTTATGTATATAAATAGAATTGTCTTCAGCATTACTCCCCTAAGTTGAGGCGTATGGTTCAGAATTCCCTATTCTTCCCATACTGTAAGTCAGTTGTACTAATATTTCTCTATAAAGACTATTCAAACCCGAAAGATGACCCGAAAGCTGACGTGCGATTTCCAAATTAATTCACTTCAGTGTGACTTTATTGATTCCTATGAGGACGACTACATAGTTCACTGGAGACATCAGCTATGCAAAGTACAAAATCATGAGCAACAAGCTAACACCTCAAAAGCTCTTCCAATCTACGTCACACTATCACGGGCGTGGTTAATAGGACTGATAGAAATAGGAACACTAGACTACCTTTTTACGGATGATTTAGACCTGAATCGGTCTCCCCAGGACCGAGTCGCAAAAACGGGATACAAATGATGGCTTTGGTCGGCTAAAATATAAGTTTAGAACAAACTATTTCTTCTTTATGAAACTGAGTGATATCTCTTTGAGCTGTTCCAAATATGTTAGAACCCATATAAACAATTTGCTGTTTGTTCCTTGCTCAAATGGCGGAGTGTGTAAACTAATAATAATAATAACAAACAAAACGACACTCAATAAAACGACTAAATGCACTGGCGTGGGTTGGTTAAAAAGCCATTTATCTGTTGGTGTTTTGTTAAATAGAGAAATATCACTGAGAAACACTAATAATCATCCTCTGGCACTGAGAAAATGTTCCTTTAGTGGCAATGGCTGATAGATATTTAACTTAGTATCTAATGCGTTTATCAGTGGTTTGCGGTGTTTCCTAGCTGACTTAGGGTTGGAATGGAAGGGGAAATTACGTATACTTCATACTCCTCAAGGTCACAGCGTGTTTTGGCTGGGCTCGACAATTTGGACAGCTATAGAAATGAATGAAACGGCAACTAACCTCTACCCCACAGTCAAGGATACGATCCTCATCACATTCAATAGCTGAGTGCTCGATACAGAACAAAATGAAAGCCACTAAGAATTTGAAGTAAGTTAAATAAGGACATCATAAAAGTTCGGCTTCCACGAAGCTGAAATCCTTGCTGTCGGTTCGATCCAGCGACACTAGCACGCAGGATAGGGTGCAGACGATCAGCACGAGCCAAGTGGGAGGGCCATCCACCAAGAGCCGACGGCCCCAACAACCGCTTGGTTCGATGGTCAACCGATTATTTTACCTGTGGTCTCCCCGATTCAGCAGGAATCTCTGTCTCTTCCACACGACGAAAACGATCACCATGAAGATGAAGATGTGCTGTGATTTTGCCGAAATCGTTATCGACCTGCAGTATTCCTCCATCACAACCAGATCCCGCAGGCACCACGTACCGATCAACGGAAGGCCAGTGAAGACAAGACCAGCAATGTCCACCAGGAAAGTGCCCAAAGCCAGCGAACCGTAAACGGGACGCGACGTCCCCAATCTGTTAGTATCCGTTGCCTTGCAGAGGAGCATGATGACTGCGATGCCACCGATAAGGACCACAGACCAGTACAGGAAGACCAGCGATAGGACATCCATATTGGGCCGTTCCCTGAAAACGTAAGGTTCAAATACTGGCTCAAAGTGGCCTTCTAGTTTGACAGCCACCTAATGTTAGCTAGATAAACGCCGCGGCCTCATCT
>JAADDM010000222.1 GCA_013153955.1 Gammaproteobacteria bacterium
CCATCGTTAATCCAGTGGTGAATAGAGTGATCAATCGACAAGTTTCCAAGTGTGATAGAGAGGTGAGTATGAAAAAAATGTTGATAGGCTTCTGAATACGCACTGTTGGCCAAAAACAGCGCCACAATCGTCATAAACATAAGCACTAGGCCTGTGGTGGTTTGGCTATGTAAAAAATCCTCAAAAGGGGTCACGATTTTGTCGAATTTTTTCTCCCATGGGGAGAAGAGTTCATACTCTTTTTTTAGTAATTTAACCTTCATATTAGGGTCCTTATCCAGTTAAGTTGAAATATCGTCATGATTCATTTAAATAAAAGTGGCTTTTAACGAAAGAACGCTTATAAAGCACAAATAATTTATATAAAATAAGCGATTATAGGTTCAGTATTGTACCGATTTTAATATTAGGAATTACAGATGTTTAATTTATCAAAAGCACTTTTCAGCGGATTGCTGTTATTAGTGCCGGGCTTTGTATTCGCCAGTGGCGATAGTGTCATGCCAGATTTAACCAATCACTGGGCTGGGTTTGTCAGTTTAGGGATTTTTGCGGTGGCGTATCTTCTGGTTATGTCGGAAGAATTTACGCATTTGCGTAAGTCAAAACCGGTTATTTTAGCAGCAGGCCTAATTTGGTCAATTATCGCTTATGTCATGATTGGCTACGATATGCCACATGTGGCTGAAGAGGCCGTTAGACATAATATTTTAGAGTTTTCAGAGCTGTTTTTCTTCTTATTAGTTGCGATGACCTATATTAATGCGATGGAAGAGCGAGAAGTCTTTGGCGCGTTGCGTGGCTGGTTAACTTCTAAAGGTTTCAGTTATGTTCAGCTATTTTGGATAACGGGTATTTTAGCGTTTTTCATTTCACCGATTGCAGACAACTTAACGACGGCACTTTTAATGGGAGCAGTCATTTTAGCCGTCGGATCTAACTCACCTAAGTTTGTTAGCATTTCCTTTATCAATGTGGTGGTGGCTGCGAATGCAGGTGGGGCTTTCAGCCCATTCGGAGATATTACAACCCTAATGGTTTGGCAGAAAGGAATTTTAGAGTTCAGTGAATTCTTTGCACTCTTCTTACCTTCGTTTGTGAACTTTGCTGTACCTGCGGTGATTATGATGTTCTTTATCCCTAAAGGGACGCCTGATGCATTGGAAGAGACTATTTACATGCGCCGTGGCGCAAAGCGTATTATTTTCCTATTTGTTGCGACCATTGCGACAGCCGTTTCAATGCATAATTTCCTGCATATGCCACCGGTATTAGGCATGATGATGGGACTGGCTTATCTTCAGTTTTTCGCTTATTACCTGAAGAAAACAGGTGAAAAATCTTATAAGTTAAGTGAGTCTGGTGAGGGTCAAGGACAGGAAGGAGAGGCGGTTACTTTTGATATTTTTAACAAAATAGCCCGTGCAGAGTGGGATACCTTGCTGTTTTTCTTCGGAGTTATCTTAGCCGTAGGCGGGTTAGGCACACTGGGTTACCTAGCGTTAGCGTCAGAAGTAATGTACACCCAATGGGGTGCAACCAATGCCAACATAGCCGTGGGCTTCTTGTCAGCGATTGTTGATAATATCCCGGTCATGTTTGCTGTTCTAACAATGAACCCTGATATGTCATCAGGTCAGTGGTTGTTAGTGACCTTAACGGCAGGCGTAGGGGGTTCATTACTCTCTGTTGGGTCTGCGGCAGGGGTAGCCTTGATGGGACAATCAAAAGGACAATATACCTTCTTTAGTCACCTTAAATGGACCCCTGTGATTGCACTGGGTTACTTCGCAAGTATTTGGGTTCATTTACAGATTAATGCACACATGTTTACTTAAGCGAGAGTATTTATAGATTTTTACACAAATAAATATTCACTTTAAAAGCGGCCTATATGGCCGTTTTTTTTGATCTAAGTTTTATATGGATAGCATGCGAGTGGATGGTAAGAGTCTATGCTTTCGCTGTTTAAGGTTTGTATTAAATTCTGATTAGAACCGTTTTTAAGCCCTTTCTTTGAAAGAGTGAGGGGGATAAACAGAGTGAATCGTTATGAATATATTTTGTTTTATAACGGTTAAATAAGCCGTTAGACATGGAGTAACGAGTGTTTTATCCCTCCCCTTGCAGAGTGGGGTTGTTTAGGGTGATTTGTTATTTTTTCAGGCATAAAAAAAGGGTACTAATCTTATTAGCACCCTCTCTTTTTACCGCTCTACAAGCCTATTATAGAGGTAACTTTAAACAGATTAGTTACACTTATTTTATTAGCCTGTTTTTTGCTCACGCTTTAACTTAGCTAGGTAAGCGGCACGTTTTTCAGGGCTCATTGCTGCCAGCATCTGCTTTAATTTAGCTTGTTGCTGTGCTGCAAACTGTTTATTTGCCTGAGAAGGAGGGGCCTTTTTAACACCTCGTTTCTCCAAGCTTTTACGTTCGGCAATTTTATCAATTTTCTCTTTCATGGTTGCTGCTGTAAACGGTTTAACGATATAACCATCAACACCGGCTTGAGCCGCTTCAAGAATTTGGCTACGTTTCTGTTCTGCTGTAATCAACATAAAAGGCATATCGCTGAACTGTGGGTCTTTACGCACCAATCGTAATAGCTCAATCCCTGTCATTTCAGGCATATTCCAATCACTTACGATAAAGTCATATTTACCCGTTTGAATCATTGGCCATGCGATAGAGCCATCTAAAGCGGAGTCAATATTAATAAAACCAAGCTCTTTAAGTAGGTTGGTTACGATTCTTATCATGGTTGAGAAATCGTCTACCACTAGAATATTTATTTTTTTATCAATGATCATGTTAGTTACTTCTTGAATTAGATTTAGCCATTATAAATTTACCTCCCTATAAAAAGAAGGGCTTAATTCAATTTATGTGTAAATGAGGGCTTTAAACCGTACAGAATTGAAATAAAAGCCATCAAATGACTAAAAATGTCTATTTATTGAATTGGAATTGCCGAGTGATTGACAATTTTCCGTAATACAAAGCTTGTATGGACACCACTTACCCCTTTAATTTGGGTAATATGATTAAGCAATAAATCTTGGTAGGCTTCTAAATCCTTTACAACTACTTTGAGTTGATAATCAGAAGCTTGCCCTGTTAACAGTAGGCATTCGACCACATTGGGTAACTTTTTAATGGCTGTTTCAAACTGATTAAATCGCTCTTTGGTATGTTTATCCATCGAGATATGAATTAATGCCATTAGGTCTAAGCCAAGTAGTTTAGCATCCAGTATCGTTTTATAAGCAATTATCACTCCAGAATCTTCAAGCGCTTTAAATCTGCGCAAGCAGGC
>JAADDM010000157.1 GCA_013153955.1 Gammaproteobacteria bacterium
AGTCATATATTCAAATGCTCAATCCCAAATATCACGACCGGTTTCGTTCCAAAAAGAAACTTCCTCAGGTGATAGAATGTCTGTGTGTGTGTATTTCCGAAATCGAGTTTAACGTTCGACTTGTTCGCTAATTACAAATCCGGCATGTCACTGAGTCTATCACATTGAGATCCGTTTACCAACTTACTGATTAAGGACGATTCGCCTCGAGTTAAACGTCGCTCGCTGTGCCAGAGCACAAAACGGCATTTCGTCTGTTTCCCTGCGATAGCGTGACGTCATAACGTGGCGCGTCGAACGCGGTCAGATACGAACGAACGTCGCCGACGAATCAAACCTGATGACTTCGGTTCGATACTTCCAACTCCAACGCCTGAGACTCGGACAATTTTCTCGCCTCGGCCGATTACCACCCGCTTCGGTCCGTCACGGGATACGAACCTTGCCGATTGGTGGATATCGGTTGAGTGTTCACGAGAAGAATGGTTTTAATGCTCAGACAAGCGATATATTACGACATAAAGGCGCCTTTCAGCCTTTGTATGTATTTCGTACAAAGCGTTCCACTATGCGATGTTACCGCTGTTATATTACTGAAGCAGGTTATAAAGCCTTCGGCCAGCCACGGAAACTTGTTTATTCCTCTCTGTGTGTGTTGTGTGTGTGTGTGTGTGTACGTGTGCGTTTGTGTGGGTGTGGGTGGGTGTGGCCAGGTAGCCCCACACCGAGCCACCCCCACACTAATCACCGACCGGAAAGCGTCAAGATTCCTGTAGCGGCTTGGCCTGGCTAGCTGTCACCACTGGCTTACATCGATCTGAGCACACCGGAGGAGCCCACCTTTGCCCTGGCAGCACCTCATCAGACCAACGGAGACGACCATCGGACGGAGGACGAGCAATTCTTAGTCGACCACCAACGCAGGTAGGTCGGCATCGACCATAAGCGATGGTCGTGGTGTGTTTGCGTCATATGCTTAAGCTGACGTTACCAGCCAGACACAGTAAAATGCTTATATCTCGATTACTGATCAGACCGTGGATTAGTGTCCGTGCTGAGGCACTGGCCGTAATAGACGAGACGTCTTCACCAGCGTTGTATATTATGGCGTAATGGAGGCGGTGGTCCTCGCCAACATGTGATCATAGACCAGCTTTTTACTGTGCGTCGTATTAACTGCGTGGTGTTCATTAAACTTGAGTCTTACTTCTAACAAACTGGCAGAGAGCAGATGGAAGGAGCCTGATGGCATTGTCCTGATTGAGCCATTCCCGCCTTCTCCCTTTGTCTCTATTAAAAGTCATCTCTGCCGTCTGTCAGATCGAGAGCCTGTACGCATTTGGCAATCGACTGCGTCTTTAAAACGTGCTTAAAAGCATCTTCAGTACAGAAAGAAAACAATGACAATTAATATATTCGCCTAGTTCTCGACGAACTGTCTTTTTTCCTCTGTATTTATGTATCAATTTGGGTGGTTGGTTGATTGATTGGGTGAGTGGTTGTGTTAGCACTCGACCAAGAGTGTACGTCTCTTAACGAATGAAAGAAAAAACGGACGGACGGACTGCGGACGGACGGACGAACGGACGAACGGACGGACGAACGGACAAACGGACGGACGGACGGATGAATGAAAGACAACCGAAGAAGGCTTTATGTTCCGAATGACCATGAATATTTACAGCTTTTGTCGATTCGTCGTAAAATATACTCTGTCCTTGCGTGTCCTTGCTTTGACAGCTACGAACAAATCTTCCATAACCATTTGTTCTCATATCAACACCATCCTATATGTTTAAAATATTGTGCCAGTCTCAAACGGCAATGCCTACAAAGGAAGGCTGCATCTATCATTTAGCTTGATGGGTTAAGCCATTAACCAGTAAGCGGGTAGCGAAGCAAAACAATGAACTTGTTTTGTCTCCCAATGTGCCCTTTATCCAACCAGCGACACGGTAGGCTAAGGTAACACAATCCATTCTTTGGAGCCATGGTATCACGTTAATTGCCAATCCCAGGTCAGTTTCTGATATCATGCAGGCAAGAGAGGTTTGTAGGACTTCTTACTGAACAGATATAGCACGTTCAGTTATAATTATTACACTAACTTCATTGATCATCACGTCATTTAGTTAACTAATACAGAACGGCGTCATTTTTTTCCATACAATCTGCTCGTTTGATCATCACCCTGCAGCGTCTGACGTAGAAATTAGGTAATTCTCCTTACGTCTGCGATCCATCTGAAAGCACCCGAAATAGAAGAGTATTGATCTGTTTTGATACAAATGGCTAAACACGATATGTTGGTTTATTTGTTTATTGTTTGATATAGTCGCGGCATAAGTAAAGGTCAGATTAAGTTCATTGATGCAGGACGGACGTCGAAGTCACTTGAATTTAGGCAGACCAGGAGCAGATCCAGTCCTGAGCAGGTTTTCGCAGTAAGTGGTAGTTTGGCCGGAATAGCTAAGCACTTCGAGTGAAGCTGCTAACTCGTTATACGGTAGGTATTTTAAATGAAGTTTTACTGTAATTTGGCTTTGTCGGGGAGTTAAACGAAATTGAAAGAATATCAACGTCGGTGCAATCCCGCTATAGTAAACTCGGCTACAACGAAGGCGCACCTCTCGTAAAGTGATGCACAGAAACTGCAGCGGTCTGATTGTAGCAGATATAAACTTCTCTTATAACGAAGCATTCCTGTAGCGAAGTGTTTCAAGTTGCTGCCCTTCACTTTATTACAGCGCTCGTTCAAGTTTCTGTTAATGTCGTTTACTTCTTTTAGCGCAGGTTTGACTTCTAGAATTCAGGCAGTCATCATGCTTAGAAGAGTGCTGAGCAAAGCCAACCTGATTGCTGTCCGAAATCAACTACTTCCGCGCTCGTTGCTATGGCAGCATCCATCGACACGGCTTCATTCCTCCAACAGCCTGCGAGCGGAGAGTTGCAAATCTGCCGATGACGTCATCAGGTCATATGACCGGACGTGGCTGCGCGAGAACTGCCACTGCCCGCAATGCTATAATCACTCGACGCAACAAAGAACCGTGATGTTCTACGAACTGAAGCCGGAAGCGAAGACGATCTCCAAGGTGGAACAGACGCCCTCTGGCGACAGCATCACCATACATTGGCAGGATGGTCACATGACTGCCTACAGCCTGACGTGGTTGGCCAACAACAGCTATCCGGGACCCGTTGACGCCGTTGAGAGGCGACTGTGGAAGGGCGCCGAGTTGAAAGTGGACGATCTGGATCGTGTGCCTTCGGAGACGTTCTTAAACGAGGAAGCCGGCGTGAAACGACTGATCC
>JAADDM010000283.1 GCA_013153955.1 Gammaproteobacteria bacterium
CGTGAGCGGCTTGCAAGCCGAGCGCAGCGAGGCGAGCAAGTCCGCTCAACGCAGGGTTGGGCCATCTATGGTAATTCTACGTTACTATCTTCAAGCAAATAACGCACAGCTATCTCCAAATCTTCCTTCGCAATTTCATTAAGTGAAAAATACAAGTTCATATCCAAGCCTAAACTTGTCAACCTCAAACGCTGCGGGGCAATTGCTCCCAAGCCCCAGAAAAGATCTACTTGCCCGCCAGACGCTATTTCTTGCCTGACCAAATTCATTCGCGTCATCTCATATATTTCCTGCAAAGCGGCCCAAGCTTCTGGTATTATCCGCTTGTTAGATAATTCACTGGCTCTCAAACGGTACCGATGTGGTTGAGAAATCACTTGAATCAGGCAAAGCTGACGAAAAGTTAATCGCTCAAAGAGATAGAGGAATAAAGAGCTTCTTTCAGCAGAAATTTCTTTGCTAAACGCAACATTTGCATAGAATCTCCCCAGATGCACTATCTTCTTTTCTTCAAAAGCATCCTTGCTCTTCAGCAGCACCCCCTCCAGAATTTCATCCGCTTTTGAACGAAAACCTAACTCTGCTTCAAAAAAACCATCATCGCGAGGGTGTTCTTCTCCCTCTAATTTTCTCTTAATCGCCTCAATCGCATAATAAGTTGCTGCACCTACACGCATACGTTCACGTGGCGCGAGTACTCGTTGAGAAAACTCTGTACCTGCCTTCACGAAAACTTCTTGAAGTATCAAGCCACCCCCAGCCCCAATAGTAGCCCCTATGGGCCCACCAAGCAGTGTGCCTATCACTGCCCCTGAGGTAGCTCCTACGATTTCTCCTCCCCACTCAATAATTCTCTCAATTTTAGAATAGTCTGTATCTGGATTGCCTTGTGGAATCAAAAGCCTCTTCCTTGTGCCCAACAGCAGCGTCAGCGGCACGGCGGCGCCGTCCTAACACCACGGCAGGCAAGACATTTTTGCCCGACCAATCCCCACGGCGAGCCCACGGCGTAGCCGTGTCCGCTGCACGCTGGGTTAGCCACGACTGCCTACAAACGCGAGGAACTCTTTTGCCCGTTGCTTAGACTCAAAGTCTGCTTCTACTCTGTCTCCATTCGCAAATCTTACAATTATGTGGTAGCCCCTGAAAGGCAAATTGGATTTAGGCTCTTGATTATGTTGATCCAAGAATTTCAGAGCATCATGTATATTGTTGAAAATTGTAGTCTCGCCGTGTAATGACACGATGATCACCTTTTCAACAGCACGTGCAATTCTGTTTTCCAATACTCTCATAAAACGATCAATTTCCTTGGATAATTTCTTCGTTAGATAATGCTTAACCTGCTCAAGTACTTTTTTGTTCTTTTCAATATGTGAAATTACGTGTGCAAACTCTTCATCCGGGGTAGATTCATCAAATTTTACATTAACCCCTTGTTCTCTAAATGCCTCTACAATGTACTGATAAGGGATATATAGCACTTCAAACCCTTGTGATTTCAATTGCTGTATAGCGCCATTGGTAAATACGCCAGCAAGAATTGCCCCCATAAACGGCCCTAGCTCCCAATATGTCTCCGCAAGAGGCAAGAGTGCTCCCTGAATCTCTTGAACTTTATTACGTGAATGTTTTGTATATCGCCTCCAAGCACATTCAATAAAGGCTATCGGGTAGCCAAGCTTATAATCCGTTCCTCCTTTCTCAATCACAAAGTCTAAATCGTGCACATTTTTGTACTTATCTTGCCAAGAGACCTTCTTTCTGCCGTGCCTTGCTGGCCGCTCTTTGCTTTTATGGTCTAAGTAAAGATCATCTGCTTCGCGGCAAAACTCATCTAGAAAGGGAAACATTATATCCTCAAGCAAATTCCCAATTATTTGACCAAACTTATGGGATGGTGATCTCGCCATTTAGCTGCCTCCATACTAGCAATTATCCTTTTATGTGTAGTATACCTTCTTGAAGAGGTACTCTATGTTTACGATTTTTCCATTTTACATTACGATCTCTTAGCTTTCGATACTCAGCAATATCAAAGCCAGAAGAAAGGGCTAATTTCTTCAGCCAACGATGTACGGGAACATAGACTCCATATGGAGCAGAGTCGCCAATTACAAAGTACAGATCACAGGGAGTACTACACACTCGTCTCAGTTCACGCCATACTCTAGCCATATCAATAAAATAAGCCGCTATCATCGTATGGTAATGCTTACGTCCTCCATGCCGCAAGCGCTCCTCGGCAAGGCGTTTACACACCTCTGAAATTTCACCTTTAATTGGATTGAGAAGTTCTGATGACAGAAGTTGATCTAAAATTAACTTTTCTCTTGAAGCATGCTGAGAAGAAGAGACGATTAAATATTTACGCACCGCTTCGTGCAGTTCACCCCAGGATCTCACCTCTCCCCAGAAGCTCATTTCTAATCTCAAAGCATCCGCATAATCGAAATTATTGGCATATGGTGGAGAAGTAACCACAATATGCACGCTGTTTGTTCTTACTTCTGGGAAACTACGAGCGTCACTATGATAAAGGATAGCTTTTGAAGTCCCATTTACTAAAAACTGCATCTGGCGCATATCTTGGCTCATCATCTCTATTTGCCGCATATACGCCTCTAATGGGTCCAAAACTGTTTTCTTTCTTTTCTTGGGCAATACATATTGCCATTGAGCAGTGCCAGAGAAAGAACTTTGTCGGATGATAGAGGTAATCGCGAGCCAGACAAGATGGGAAGATGGGGACAAATCATGATGAGTCTCCCAAGCTTTCTTCAAAGCATCAAGTTTGCTTAGATTTTGTAAAGAAATTGTTCTCATAATAAGATCGGGATAAGATTCTCGTTCCTGTCCCGTTTTAAGCAACTGCTTCGCTGTATTGAGCACCTTGAACGCCGCATCCAGAAACTCTTCAACCGAAATCCACCACCACAATTTCGCCCGCGCTATTTTCACGAGGAAAGGGTGCGCCTCAACGCCAATACTGCGAACCGACACCACGTCCGATGCTAGCAAGGTAGTACCTGAACCCGCAAAGGGGTCTAACACCACTTTGTCATTCAAGGGAGCATGTTCACTCAACAAAGACTCAACCCATTGCGCTGAAAACCCCGCGGAGAAGCGAAACCATCTATGCACGGGGAGCCTCATATTATCTATAAAAGAGCCTGAGCGGCTCTCCAGTGAGTGTGGCACAATTGTCACAAGACTTCTCCTATGGTTTAGGGAAATTATCACTCAACACGGAAGGCAGGCTAACAGCAGCGTCAGCGGCTGGCACGCCGAGGCCACAG
>JAADDM010000084.1 GCA_013153955.1 Gammaproteobacteria bacterium
ACGGGGACCTTAACCGTTTGAAAGAGGGCGCTAACAATACGGCAACCAGTGTTTCTACGACGATGATTGAGTTAGAGAAAGCGATGCAAGCCATTCATGATGGTAACTTCTCTTTTGAGACAGACGCTCAACTGCAGGGTCAGTATAAGAGCATGATGGACTTAACCACAGAGAGTATGGCAACGCTTAATGCGACGATTTCAGACATCAGTAATGTCATGAAAGAGATGCAACAAGGGGAGTTTAGTGCCCGTGTTGATGTAGAGGCCAGAGGGGACTTAGCAACGGTTAAGGAGCTCATGAATGACTCTATGAGTACGCTTGAACAGGCTGTTAATGATATTGTGTTGGTTGCCAGTGCACAGGCAGAGGGCGATCTGACTCAGAAAATAACGGGTGATTACCAAGGGCAATTATTACGTATTAAAAATGCTTTAAATGCAACAGGTTCAAAATTAGATAAAGTCGTGCGTGAAATTATGAACTCTACCCAAGGCGTGAGTGACAGTGCAGGAGAAGTTGCGATTGGAAGTAGAAGCTTGAGTGAGCGTATTAAAAGTCAGGCGACAACGTTGGAAGAGACCTCAACCTCGATGGGTGAGATGACTACGACCTTGAGCCAGACCAGTGAGTCTGCACAAGAAGCAAACCTACTGTCACAACAGGCGCGTACTGAGTCGAATAACGGCAGTGAAGTGATGCAGCTGGCGATAGAATCAATGAAAAAAATCACTGAATCGAGTGCTAAAATCACCGATATTATTACCCTGATGGATGGAATTGCGTTCCAAACGAATCTACTGGCATTGAATGCGGCAGTAGAAGCGGCCAGAGCCGGGGAGGCAGGACGAGGCTTTGCCGTGGTTGCCGGGGAAGTTCGTCAGCTTGCTCAAAAGTCTGCAGATGCCTCTAAGGAGATCAAGCTACTGATTGAAGATAGTGCTGCGAAGGTGTCTGAAGGCACAACTCATGTTAAAAATACCGGGAGTGCCTTAGTTGGGATTAATGATTCTATTGAGAAGGTTGAGAAAATTGTCTCTCACATTATGAACTCGTCACAAAACCAGCAAGTGGGCATTGAACGAGTGAATCACGCTGTTGTCGAGATGAGTCAGGCAACGCAGGAGAACGCTGCACTGACCGAAGAGACAACGGCTGCTTCTGATCACATGAGTAGCTTATCGCGTGATATGCAGGAGATGATGGGCTTCTTTAAGGTTAAGCAGGTTGATCAATCCCGGCCACTATCGCCTCCAAAGAAGCACCTTAATTAATTCTATCTTACGCGCTTAGGCCTTATCTCAGGCGGCATTTATGTCGTCTGTTACTCATAAAGGTCTATAGACAAGGGGAGGCTATATCCTCCCTTCTCATTTGAACGCTGTCGTCGTTCAATATAAATAACCCATAAAGCTCACCTCGTTCTATCACGTTCTTTTAGACTAATCTTTCTCGCCTATTTCAGAGGCTTTATGCAATGATTTCAATTAGCATTTTGGACTTAACGACCCTCTCTACCCTAGTTTTTATCATGGGAGGACTATTGTGGATCAATGGCTTTAGGCATGTAAAGCAGTTTTGGTTGGCCAACCTAAGAATGGTTGTACAGTTACTTTTTATGGGGATTTGGCTGAGCTGGCTTTTCTATTCCGATAACGTGCTTTGGGTGGTGTTGGTTGGCGGCATCATGCTTATTGCGGCAGGTTATGAAATTTCTAAAAGGCAGCAGTATCGGTTTCAGAAAATGCAGAGCTTCTGGATTGGCCTGCTCGCCCTCTCATTTACCGCGTTGGTCTTACTGGTTAGCGTCTTAGTCTTCATTGTACAGCCCGATCCCTGGTACCAGCCCCAGTACTTTATTCCACTGTTGGGCATGCTGTTAGGCAACAGTATGACGGCCATTGGATTAGGGTTAGATACCTTAACCCGCAGTTCAGTACAGCTAAAGAGTAAGATTGAAGCGCAGCTGGCGCTGGGTAAAACGGCAAAAGAGTCGATGGCTTTTATTAAAGAACAGAGCTTACACTCCGTAATGATTCCAGTGATTAACATGCTGGTAGCTGCAGGGATTATCTCGCTTCCGGGCATGATGACCGGTCAAATTCTTGCTGGTATAGAGCCGATAGAAGCGGTTAAATATCAAATTATGATACTGTTTTTGATTGCAACCTCAACTGGGATGGGTGCGTTAATTGCCATTGAACTTGCGACGAGAAAGCTTTTTGATAACCGTCAACGATTGACCTTAAATGGCTTAAAGAGGGCGTGATGTTTGCATTTAATGTAGAACGGAGAAGATTAAAAAACATTTCAATTCAGGGCTTTCAGATAATGCGGAGCGGGATTTTTTTAGGTGTAATACTGGTGCTGATGATCTCTACTCAAGCCTTTAGCGCTAGCTTACCCTTGCTGAAAGCATTAACGGTTGAAGGGGAGGTGCTGAGTGTTCAGGTGATTCCAAGTGAGAGGATGGACTCTTCTGAGGTATATTTAGGCTCTGAGAAGGGTAAGGTTTTACCGGGAGGGGACGTTTCTGTTAAACCACGTGCGCGCATTTTATGGCTAGCCTCTGAGTATGGGGTGTTACCACAAGAGAAGCAACTGGCGAGCGTGTTGGCAAAATCAGGGATTGAAAGCTGGTTTATGGATCCTTATGAACTGCTTTTTTTATCGCCCACCTCAAGCGCGGTTGATCAAGTGCCTGAAGCGTGGACTGTTGCGCTTCTTCAGGCAGCGCAGACTGACGGGATTCCATTGTGGATTGTCGCGCCGAATAAAGCGGCACAAACGGCCATTAGAGGCCTATCTAACTATTTGTCCACGCCAAAACAGAACCTTGGTGTCATTTTAATCAATCCTAACCTCTATCTAAATACGCCTGTCCCAGGTGAGGCAGCACACTACTGGCCAAGCGTTTTAAATACCAATGTACCTCTGTCTATTTTGCAATCAGAACTGTCCCCTTGGCGTTGGCGAGTCATAACATTGGCTGAGCAGCTGGCGGTGTCGGGCAGTGATGTTTTTATTCATCTGTTGCCAAAAGTAAGAGATCGATTTTACTTTAGAGAGGATGCGATGCCGATTGAAGCGCATCTGGCAGAGTCTCTCTCGCAAACAGTAATTCAGGCGATGAAGCTTCAGCTGCCTTATCTCTCGTCAGCGCGCAAAGTCAGTCCTGTTGTCAATCAAGTTAAGACGGAAGTTAAGGAGACCCGAAGCACCGCTTTGCAGACCTACCAAGGTGAGCAGGGTTTGAGCTTGTCTCTATTAGATTTACAGG
>JAADDM010000218.1 GCA_013153955.1 Gammaproteobacteria bacterium
TTCAACCCGAGCATTTTCAATATCAATCACCGCATCGACACTTTTCCAATGCTTCCAAGGGTAGCTGTCGATTAACTCTGCCGACTCCATCACAATACAACGTCGCCAATCAATGACCTTACCCAACTGAGTAACGCCTGTACGCCACTGATCGCCATTGGTCATATCATTTAACACCTTCTGCATCAGCAACATCTCCTGTATCGCAGTATAGGTAGCTGAAGAAGAAAGGGCTTGGCTAGATTGATTGACCGCCTCACTGGCTTGTTTGTTTGATGTGTGTTCAGAAGTTTTATCGGACATAATTGGCACTCATTTTAAGGGACTTATTAAAAAAGGGAAAAGACCTTACACGCGTGAGGCGCGAAATAAGAATGAGATAAAATTCCTCTCATAAAGGCTGAAAACGTAGGGTAATAGCGAGCTATTGCCAAGTTTTTCAACGAATCGTTGGACGATTTTAACCATTGTAATCAGAGGGCTTACTCGTGTAAAAGTCTCAGAAAGCATCATATCAGCTTTAGAGACTAAAAAACCCGCGTAGCGGAATTGCTAAACGGGTTTATTTAAGCTCTATCAACATAAGGCATCAAGCGTAAGCAGGCCTGGTTAAAACCTGTTCAGAGGCAGAATAACGTTAATTTAAATGAACGTAAATCAAGCTTACGCCTCTCCCTCTTTCACCATAATAATTTTACGGTGCGGAAAGGGAATTTCAATATTTGCTTCATCTAATGCTTTTTTAATCTGTTCAGGTACAGAATAAAGTACATCAAAGTAGTCCGCTCCTTGACAGAATGGACGCACGATAAAATCAACCGAACTGTCATTAAGGGTTGCTACCTCAACAAAAGGCGCGGGGTTTTTTAAAATTGCAGGGTGTGCATTGAGCACCGTTAAAATCACCTTACGCACCTCATCAGTATTCTCTTTATAAGCCACACCAAACGTCATATCCACACCGCGAACATTATGATGAGAGTGATTTACAATTTGGCTACCCCAAATTTGGCTGTTTGGAATAATAATCTGCTGATGATCAAACGTCTCTAAAATGGTTGTAAACAGATCAATCTCACTCACATTACCAAACTGGCCTGCCACATCAATAAAGTCACCCACTTTATAAGGGCGGAACATTAATAGCATCACCCCTGCCGCTAAGTTGGATAAAGTACCTTGCAATGCCAAACCAATCGCCAGCCCTGCTGCTCCCAATAAGGCAATGATAGACGCAGTTTGAATACCAAAACGGTTTAGAACAGCAATCACAACAAATGCCAGAATAACGTATTTCGCCACATTGCCTAAAAAGCTAAACAGAGTATCGTCAAGATTGGCATATTTAGCCCCTGTTTTACCAATAATTGACTTCGCTTTATTGGCGACAAATAGACCAACCACTAAAATGGCAATGGCAAATAGAACATTGGTCGCCGCTTCCAACAGTACAGGAATGTACTGCTCTACTTGTAAACTCTCTAAAAAATCTTGCATTGAATCCTCTCTTTTTATTTAATTTAATTTAAAATATTTGCTTAAATCGGTATTTACAACCTCTTTATTTAAGTAAAAACCAGTATTACTTGTATACTAATTCAGTCCACCTGAATTACAAGCCCTATCCCGTAATAATTCCCCTCTTTCGCTCTAAATTGAGCAAATGATACGCAAGCTATCTCATTCCATTCCGTCTCATAAAAGGGTAGTATTAGGCTCTTTCTCAATGAACTGCCACTGTGCGATTCATAACCTGAGGCACATGCATGTCATTTGAACAACTTGGATTAAGTACTCCACTCCTAAAAGCCCTATCTGACGCAGGCTACCGCACCCCCACCGAGATTCAAAAAAAGGCGATTCCTGCCGTGTTGGCTGGCGAAGATTTACTCGCAGCAGCCCAAACGGGCACAGGAAAAACTGCCAGCTTTGTCCTGCCTATTTTGCAAAAATTGAGTAGCCATCGTGAAGATCAACCTGCTCTGCGTAGCCGTTCTGTTAGCGCCCTCATTGTTGTGCCTACCCGAGAACTCGCCGTACAGGTTGAAGCCAATGTTCAGCAGTACTCAAAATACCTAGAATTGACCTCTATGGCACTTTATGGCGGTGTGGATATTGAGCCGCAAAGAGCGCAACTAGCTCAAGGGGTCGATATACTTGTCGCCACACCAGGTCGCCTGTTGGACATGGCCTATCAGCGTGCGCTGTTCTTTGATGACTTAGAGTTTTTTGTACTTGATGAAGCCGATAGAATGCTCGACATGGGCTTTATTGGCGACCTTAAAAAGATTATCAGCCGTCTGCCAGACCATCGTCAGAGCCTGCTCTTTTCAGCCACGCTGAGCGAAGATGTTCGCTATTTAGCCGATACCGTTTATGAAGATGCCGTAGAGATTGCCATCTCACCTAAAAAGAAGGTAGCAGGCCAGATTAAACAGTGGCTGATTACCGTTGATAAAGACCGAAAATCAGCGTTATTAAGCCATTTAATAAAAGAGCTCGCTTGGGACCAAGCCATTATTTTTGTCGAGAAAAAACACTCAGCAGCCAAACTGGTTGAGCAACTTGCCAAACGAGACATCACAGCCGACTCTATTCACAGTGGCAGAAGCCAAGCTTCGCGCGAAGCGACCTTAAATGAATTTAAGTCAGGCCAACTCAAGTTTCTAGTGGCAACGGGCATCGCCGCTCGAGGCATTGATATTCAAGATTTGAGCCGAGTCGTTAACTACGACATGCCTTATCCAGCAGAAGATTATGTACATAGAATTGGTCGTACGGGACGTGCAGGCAAGACGGGAGAAGCGGTCTCTTTTGTCTCTAAAAATGACTTTAAAAACCTATGCGCGATTGAAAGTCTGCTCGGACAGATTATTGAACGTAGAGAGATTGAGGGCTTTCCTATTAAAAAAGAGGTGCCCGTCTCAATTTTAAACTATCGCCCTAAAAACAGATACCGATAACAAGCAATATTATAAGTTAAGACAACACTGTAACAGATTGAAAAAACTAGATAACTTAAAACTAAAAACAGCTAATTAAGTACAATCACTGACTAGATTGTGACTTAATAGAGAGCACTAAATACATCTCTTTATCGGTAACCCCATCCCAGTCATCTGCATCATCTGGGGCGGGAATTACCTCAGTAATCACGGGCCAAAGCGCGGCTAACTCGACATTAAGCGCTTTAAAATGCTGCATATTTTCGGGCAGTTCATCCTCTTGAAAAATCGCCTCAGCAGGACACTCTGGCGTGCATAAATCACAA
>JAADDM010000278.1 GCA_013153955.1 Gammaproteobacteria bacterium
GGTGGTTTGTATATCTTTTAAAGTGTGCTGATAATACCTTGTACTGCGGCATTACCACTGATTTAATTAAGCGGGTTCGTCAGCATAATGGGGAGCTTGTCGGTGGGGCTAAATATACCCGGGTACGCCAACCGTGTACATTGGTGTATTCTGAAACCGCAGAAAACCGCAGTGAGGCTGCCAAGCGGGAGTACGCCATCAAAAAACTGACAAGGCCTCAAAAAGAGCAGCTCATTAGTCACGGTCTCGGTAGTCTTGTAGATCCTTAATTAATTCGCTCTGCTCCTGTAAGTCTTTGAGCTGTTCACTCTGCTCCTGCAAGTCTTTAATTTGCTCACTTTGTTCTTGTAAATCTTTAATCTGCTCGCTCTGCTCCTGTAGGTCCTTAATGAGCTCACTTTGTTCTTGCAGGTCTTTAATCTGTTCACTCTGTTCTTGTAGGTCTTTAACGTGTTCACCTTGTTCTTGCAGGTCGTGAATTTGTTGTGCCGCATGAAGGCTCTCTTGAACTTGGTTATGAAGTTCATGGATCGCAGCCTGATAGGCTTGTAGTTCATAATGAACCGCACGACTTTGCTCAATACTCGCGGTGATAATAAAGCGTGTTTTGTCGCTAAGGTGCTCTGTTAAATTGGCAACCAAGCGCGTATTAATCACCTCTGGAAGGTGCTCTATTTGGGCTTTAGTCGTTTCTAAAACCAGTTGTTTAACCGCTTGTGAGAATGTAATATTAGGCTTGGGTTGGTAAATATGCACTTGCGCGGGATTGTTTGTAATTAACGTTGCTTGCCATTGCTTGTCAGTCATCAGGTATCCATTGATGGCGATCATTTGTCCTACTTCTAGGGAGCGGTTAGCCTGAGAAAATGCTTTATGCGTTGTCTCTGACAGCGTTATATGATGGCCATCTACCACTATGGTGTCGGCATGAATAGATTCTATTCTCCCTGCGATAGGGTAGTGAATATAGATATGATTGACCCAAGGGGTCTCTTTATCTAGCACGGTCTCAACCGCCACTTGCTGGCCTATTTTTAACGTCTCATTCGCAGAAATATTTGAGTGAATGCTGACGTTATCAGCAAACTCGACCTCAATACCATTGACCCAGATACTGCCAAATTCAGTAATCGTACCGATGATACCTGTGCCTCCAAATCCAGAACGTTTCGCAATGTATCCTGTGCCGCCAAATCCTGAGTCGCCACTTTTTCCCGTTCCGCCAAATCCAGAGGTGGATGCCACCAAGTTTGGAGAAAGGGGGGACAGGGGTTGGCAAGCCGTTAGGCTGAATAATGCAAGGCCGAACGCTGCTGCTCTTATCATGAAGCGTATAGAGGCGGAGTGCGACGACATCACGTTATGAGCCCACTTGGTTGGATGTAGGCGATTTAGGATGGGGCTGATTGTGTTCAGTTGTATACTCGCCAGCACGCACGGGTAGGGAATGATTAAAATACCCACCGACATGCATTTGATAGTCAGCTTCGGGCTTATTTTGATCTTGCATTTGGAGCTGTTGTGCGGTTTGGTTGAGTTCGGTTAATAACGCCATCATTTTTTCGCGCGTTAACGCTTCGAGTTGTGCGATAGACTGCTCAGTGAGGTCAGAGTAGTAGACAGCTCTATCAAACATAGGCGGAGACTGGTTCTCAAGGTTATACGCCACGGTAGAAAGGTGGCAGCCAATATTTTTACCTGCAAAGAAGAGTTTCTCTTCAAACTCTTCTGTAGGCACATAGCTTTTATGAACCAATTCAACCATCTCTGCTTGATCTGTCTTCGTACAGGTGATGAGCCCTTGATTGAGCCAGTCATCAAAAATTGAGCGAGGGTGTTTGTCCTTTGAGACGGAGTAAACCAGCTCATCAAAAGAGGGGCTGCCTGCTTGGGAAGATCTAAAAATAGGAACAGGGCGACCTTTAGAATCGAGGTAGCCTTGATGCCCTAGCCAAACAGACATGATTTGCGCGCTGATGCTCGCCTTTAGCTCTTGTTCGCTAGGGGCATTTGTTTGGTTTTCACGAATTTTTTTAACCTCGCCACGGTGTACGCCTGTGAGTAGGCTAATACGACTGTCCGTGAGCTTCTTGCCTTTGAGTGCAAATGAGGTTTCAGCGACTTCAATAAAGGTCGATTTTAGCAGTGTTAACAGACCTGTATAGGTGATGTTTTGCTGGATGAGTAAGCGCACCAAGGGCTTAAGCATGGTGCTTAATGCCTTGGTAAGGGCTTTCTCTGATCGACTACTTGAAGTGGGCTGGGTCATGGCTTAAAACTTAGTGGTTAAGCTCACGCCTAAGCTACTGGTTTGCGTGTTGTCATACCCAGCAAAGCCGGCAAGGCTATAGGTTTTAGAGAGGGGTTTGCTTGCAAATGCGGTGATTCCTAGCTTAGAGTCTACAGTTTTGTAGCTGCTTTCACGGAAATCCAGACTGGCACCAATGCTGATTTTACTGGCGAGCATATAGCCAGTTCCTACAGAAGCATAGCTAGCATCTTGCATATTCGCCCCTGCTACTTTTCCAGTAAATTTATAGCCCGCAGTTGCAAAGAGAGATTGTGATTGATTTACCTGCCCAAAATAATCTAACTGAACGGAGGTATCTTCTTTACCCGTACTGAGGTTTTTGGCCGCATCTCCAGTCGCAAATTTCTCTTTAATTTTAACGCTAAAGGTATCTGACAGAGTGTAGCCAAGAGAGAGCGTTGTATCCCCCATGCCCGCTTCATTTAGTGTACCGCTTTTAATTGAAACGTAACCTGTAGATAGGCCGAGTGATAATTTACCCTTGCGAACAGAGAGCATTAAAGGTATAGATTGGGTTGAAGAATTAGGGATATTGACGATGTCACTTTGTCCATCTGAAGAAAAAAATCCAGTGGTCAGTTTGACGGAGTCGGCAGCCAGACTAACTGAAGAGATTAAAGGGGCGGCAAGCAGTATTAATAGACTCTTTTTTTGAAGAGAAATCATGATTAAGTATCCTTTAAGCTAAAAATAGCCTGAATAGGTGAGTTCAGGCATTATTTTAGCTTTATTTTATGATTAAAGTTAATTTTTCTAAATAGTCGTTGTTGTCGGTATGGTCACTACAGCAGGATCAACTACGGGTACGGTCACTACAGCAGGATCAACTACGGGTACGGTCACTACAGCAGGATCAATGATGGGTGCTGTTACGATGGCTGGATCAATGATGCCTGTTGGCGGGTTAGCTGCTTGGTTCATCATCTGATTCATGTTCTGCATACGCTGCATGTTTTGCA
>JAADDM010000232.1 GCA_013153955.1 Gammaproteobacteria bacterium
ATTTTAGGCTAGGAGGCCTTTTCATTTGAATAGGATAAGCCTATTTATATCGGTTTAAAAACCCTGCTTATCTGATCGCCTTATGCCGCCCGGATATGGATAAAAACTTGCCGTCACTCAAGTGCTTCAGTAAGATAAACCCTTCATCAATAAAAAGTACCTCTTCCAATGAATAAAAATCAATTTATCGAATTTGTTATGCAAACGGGTGTTTTAAAACTAGGCGAATTTACGCTTAAATCCGGTCGCGTTAGCCCTTACTTTTTCAATGCAGGCCTGTTTAATACTGGCGGTCAACTTGCCACCCTTGCCAGCGGCTATGCAGGAGCGATTGCAGAGTCAAAGTTTGCTTTTGATGTTCTCTTTGGGCCAGCCTATAAAGGGATTCCTCTGGCAGCGACAACCAGTGTTGCCCTAGCCACTCAGCACAACCTTGATAAGCCTTATGCTTTTAACCGAAAAGAGGCCAAAACACATGGCGAAGGCGGCAGCATTGTCGGTCATGCACTTGAGGGCAATATTCTGATTATTGATGATGTCATTACCGCAGGCACAGCCATTAGAGAGGCGATGGAAATCATCACTCATAATGGTGCAAAACCTGCAGGTGTTGTCATTGCGCTTGACCGAATGGAGAAAGGCACTGGCGAGCTGTCCGCCATTCAAGAAGTTGAGAAGGACTACGGCATTCCCGTCATGAGCATCATTAATTTAAATGACATCATTGATTACTTAGCGAACTCTTCAGATCCAGAGAGTCAAAAGTACCTAGATGCGATGAAAGCTTACCGTTCAGAATATGGCGTAGGCTAACCCTCTCATGGCGAATAGACTCAGAGAACTCATCCTATTTAGGCATGCCAAATCAGAATGGAAACAGACTGAAGGCAGTGACCTTGACCGCCCACTCTCCGACAAAGGCAAAAAACAGGCCTTAAAAATGGGGAAATGGATCAAGTCTCAAGACTATATGCCCGATTTAATTCTCGTCTCTCCGGCCAATCGAGCGCAGCAAACTCTGCGCCGTATCTGCAGTGAGTGTCCCACCAACGCCATCACCGTACCAGGACTCTATCGGGCCAACGTTGAGACCTTAAAACAGATTTTAGCCAGCGCCCCCAATGCCGAACGAATTATGGTAATTGGCCATAACCCAGGATTTGAGCGGCTCTATCGCTTTCTAATCGAAGCCCCGCAAGATACCCCTAATGAACCCTTTGATAGCACCGTCGTCAAGCTATTTCCAACCAGTGCCCTCGCCCACATCATCCTGCCTCAGGATTGGTCTAACCTTGAGCAAGGCGATGGAAAGCTACTCCAATTTATGCGACCCAAAGACCTCCCTCAAACGCGGCTTACTTCTCCCGTCCCCCCCCCTAAACATCCATAATTTATCCATACTTAGCCGCTTTTCATCCTTATATAATTGTAGACATACGATGAAGTATACGGAACACGTTAAACCCCTTGCCCCTTGAGTAAAATCCCCTATCATTCGCTGGGGCAACGTGGTATCGTATGTAAGATATTTATTATTTTTTTTATTTTAAGGAATGTTCAATCATGAAAACTAAATTACTCCCATTAGTTGCGTTAATCGCAATGACTGCAGCTGCGTCTGCTCAAGCTCACACACACGTAGAAGATTCTGCAGATATCCAAGGTAACGGTATGGGTGCATATGTACTTGATACTGACGGCGATATCGTACGCGATTCTTGGAACCGTTGTGTTCGTACAAACTACTGGACTGCTGATACAGCAATCAACAAATGTGAAGGCATCGCTGATCCTGTTGTCGCAGCACCAGTTGTTGCTGTACCTGTTGTTGCTGTACCTGTTATTGTTGTTGTAAAGGAAGTTGTTGTTATCACGCCTCCAGCTAAGTTCATCGGTCACTTTGACTTTGATCAAGCAGACCTAAAAGCGGCTGAAGAAGCGGCTCTAACTAACTTTGCTAACTACCTAAATGAAGTAGCAGACAGCAAAGTTGCAATCACTGGTCACACAGATAGCCTAGGTTCTGAAGCTTACAACAAGGCACTTTCTGAGAAGCGTGCTCAAGACGTTGCCGACTACCTAGCTGGCAAGGGTGTTTCTGCTGACCGTATGATCGTTTCTGGTGCCGGTGAAACTGCGCCTATTGCAGACAACGCTACTAAAGCTGGTCGTGCTGAAAACCGTCGTGTTGAGGTTGAAATCGTTAAGTAATCAATTCAGGCGCTTCACATGAAGCGTCGAAATTGATTCCTCAAATAAGCTTCAGGCTTAAATGAGGTACGATTTAAAAAGCCCCGAATATCTTCTGATATTTGGGGCTTTTTTATTGAATCTAGGCTTCAAAAAAATATCTTCTCAAAATGAAAATGCCAAAATTGCTCTGTTAACCCCCCCCTCCTCTGTAGAAAAGGATAAACGACAAATCCTTTGTGTCATTCACTAATTAAGACAACGATTTCACGATTAAGGAGATGCCCACCAAAATGGTAATAACCTCAAAGCTACGCTTAACCAATACATTACCCTTCACTATCGCAAAATGAGCACCTAAATAGCCGCCTATCAAAGACCCTAAAATGAGTGCAGGCAGCCAATCCCACTGAATATCTCCTAAAATACCCAACGTAACCGCCCCTGAACCATTCCAAAATATCCCCACCAACACCAATGTATAGCTCACAGCCGTCTTATAATCTAACCCAAACCACCTAACTAACCATAAGGTCACAAACAAGCCTGTTCCCGATGTGAGCGAGCCATTCAGCCCCCCTATTAAAAATAGGGCTACCCCCCCAACTAATAGACCCGATAATTGACGATGTTTAGGCTGATGATGACGACCCAACTCAGGTTTAAGCCAAGAGTAAACCCCCAGGCCAAATGTTAGCAAGCCTAGCAACCCTTGAGAGAGCTGGTCGTCCACTTGCAAAATAATGCTTGCGCCAAGAACGACCCCCGGCAGCCCTGTCGCAAGGATATAGGCCGAAAACTTCAAATCAAAGCTAGACGATTTTAAATGCCGCGCCGTTGCCCCCAGCCCCAAAAAGACACTCGCCACCTTATGCGTCGCTAAGGCTGTCCCAAAAGGCAACCCTAAGAATAGCAGTGCAGGCAGTTGAAGCAACCCAGCTCCCCCGCCGGCAAGGGCTGAGAAGAGGTTCGCAATAAGAGAGATGACAAACAAGCCAATTTGATTGAATAGATCCATAGTCGTATTGTATATGGACACTGTTAAACAATGGATTTAAAAAGAATAAAT
>JAADDM010000171.1 GCA_013153955.1 Gammaproteobacteria bacterium
TAGTGTTGCTTGTGACCGTCATTGTTGTCAGATGATATTCAACTGACTTATCTCGCTTCTAAATAGCAATTAATATCTAGTTTTCAGTCAAATTCACAGGCAATCGCCGCAATCACTAGAATGTCACTGCGTTCAGGTACTCGTGAACATAACGAAAAATGGAAATACATGAAACATTCAAATCGTAAGATAGTTTCCTGCCAATTTTGCTTAAACGTCCTCCAAAAATATGAAGGATATTTTTGGGAAGGGCCATACTGCTATGCTCTGACCACCTGATATATGGGTCTGCATAGAGTAAAATAATCAAGTAGACCAATGTAAAATTATAGGCAGGTAGAGAGAGAGAGAAGAACAGACCGATAAACAAGCGGACAGATAGCCAACAATACAAATCATTTTTCTGCCGTCGCTGGTAGCACCAAACTCCATACACGGAACGCCCAAGACGACGGCCTGTCTCAGAGCAAAAATCTGTTGTTTATTTCGCACGCAAAACATATAATATATCTTCAGATGGGTACAGGAAAGTCGAAATCTTTATCGCGTGCTATGAGGTAAAACAAATATCGCATCATCAGTAAACATACTCTAACGTCATTGACTGCGTTTGAACCATTTCAGACAAACAAAATGACCGCCCAGACAAAGATCATATATAACACACTCCACAGTTATAAATCCTTTAGAAGGTGTATTTTATTAGCATTTTTAATCAGCATTGGTATGGGTCGAACCGTTCTATGCTTGGCTTACTAATATTCAGTAGACGGTATTTATTCCTTTGTTTATGTATATGAAACAGCCATTCCAGGAAATAGGTCTTCCGATCTGAGCAGAAAAGAATCAGTGTATGTTTGGGGTAGAGAACAAAATCGTTTGAGCTCAGACTACTTTGGCATTTAGACCAATTGGCATGAAAATTACACCTGTTGGTTTACTTACAGATGCTGCGGTTTACCATGTTAATCATAACCAGCGATACGTATCTGTTAAGTTAAAGCCTATTTTGTTAATTTTTCATCAGACTAAAATACCTTGTGAAGTCTGATTGTGAACAAACATTTCTTTTAAACAAACTCAATACCTGAATGTTTAGATAGTACCATTGCCAAGATAATGTGTTTGCCATCATTCGTCATGGTGAATAGGTCTAAATTATCAGTGCTCGACGATGAAAGGTTTGATTCGTTCGTTTAAACGACAGCATAACTTTTGCCTGTCATAAAATTATTTTGATACGTCCCTTCAGGCACTTTTTACGATAAAGATATGCCGAAGTCCGACATCAAACTATTTATTTTTCTAGAAGCTGAAGTGAAGCCACAAACTAGCAATAAAAGAATCGTTAGCAAGACGAAAAGCAAATGAGTACAAATCGACGGAATCAGGGCTTCGACTGGCGTCAGAATGCCGATAGAAATACTTTAAAAGGAAACTCCTAGTCAAATACTCTTGATGACATCAGCGTAGTTTAGCGTCGATAAACTGTATTTTTGTAAGACTTTTTTGAAATAGAAAATGTTTCCTTTGCAAAACATTCAACACTCATGCGTTGCATTAATCCTGTATTTATTACTCAAACGAAAATAATTGGTATGATATTCGAACATAATTCAACGACAAATCAGCAATATGATCAGCTCATTATTAAAGTAGGTGCATAATTCAGACTAATACATGGCTGATTGATAACAAAGTTAGCATTTCGACAAAATAATAACTATTTCTCCGGTAAATTAAATTACAGTCATTTATTAGTTACTGATTACGATCTCTAATCACTAGTAGTGCTCTTTCTTGGGAAGAAATCATTCATATCAATTTGCATTCAAAAGGTGCAGGAGCAACAGTAGGAACAAAGCCGGCATTGAGAGACTGATAGAAGAAGCGCTGTCCGGATCATTACAATCCATGTAGACGAGTCTGTTAGGCGATGTCCGCTGATCCGCGTTCGCGTACTCGATGGCGTCTTTGGTCGAGACATCAGTCAGCCACTTTTGTACATTAAAGGGAGAGACGTGTTGATCGAGATAAGACATGTAACGTGCAACGATCCCAGCAACGTGAGCTGAAGCCATCGAAGTTCCATTCTCTACCGACGTTCCACTCGGCGTGATCGACTTTATATCTGCTCCAGGCGCCCAGATATCCAGACATACTCCCCAGTTACTGAAATCAGCTACGGTATCGTAGACAGTGGTCGCTCCAACCGTGATGACGTCAGGCAGATGAGCCGGTGTCATCTGACAGGCGTCCTTGTTTTTGTTACCGGCTGCGGCAACGACCGTAATGCCAGCGTCGATGGCTTCTTGAATGGCAACATCAGTCGCAGAATGTATTACGTCAAGGCCGAGTGACAAATTGATGACGCCTTTTGATTTGTCATTTTCGATATAGTCTCTGACCACCCACTCCAGTCCTTTGAGCAGGGAAAACGACGTACCTTGCCCGTCGTCGTTCAAAACCTTGACGGCGAATATCAACACCCGCTTGGCAACTCCATACATGTCAGCTCCAATAGTACCCGCCACGTGCGTACCGTGACCGTTAGCATCAGTATCACTGCCCATCTCTGGCGCGGTATATCCCCATTCAGCTCGACCGTCGAATTCTGGGTTGGAAACGTCAACACCCGTATCCAGAACATAGACACTGACTCTGCTGCCGTCACTCTCGTAACCATGAACATAAGTCTTATTGTATCCAGACGACATGCGTTGGTCAATCCGATCCAGACCCCAGATGTCCGGCACGTTTTGTACGAAACATTTTTCGTCTGAGGAAAATACTCGCACGTTTGGCTCGGCCTCTATCACCTGCGGTAATTGCTTCAGTCCGGTAAGATCCTCGTCGCTTCCCAGTATCAAGGCAAATTCTCCCGAATGGACAATGGCATATTCAGAAACCTCCATCGACACGTTACGGACGGCTTCCTCGAATATTTCCTTTTGCTCGTTACTCAGTAAAGTGCCTTCGACCAGCTGAACCACATACTGTCCCACAATATTATTGTCATCTTCGGACACCGTCAGAACAGCAAGCGACCGATGGAAGCAGACGGCCAAGAGCAATTGAAGGAAGGTCATTCTTACAGCCATTTCTTCGCTGGGACTCGTTTGACTAAGACACAGAAATACCTGTAGCTTTATATTAACTTCTATCTACACTCAAGTTTCTTAAAAATAATATCGCTAGATTGCTGAATTTTCTATTGCTTATGTTATCAGAAACATTAATCCTCGT
>JAADDM010000136.1 GCA_013153955.1 Gammaproteobacteria bacterium
GTTAAAGCTTTTGATATGACTACCCGCAATCCCAACATAAACAGAATCTGCAGTAAACCCAGACATTCTCTCAGCTTCATCAATTGCATGCTGAATAGAGTCAACCGTCGCATCAATATTGACCACAACGCCCTTCTTCAATCCGCGTGAAGGGTGTGTCCCCATACCGACTACTTCGATCTCTCCATCAGGCTTGATTTTTCCGATAATGGCAGCAATTTTTGATGTGCCAATATCTAATCCAACAACTGTATTCTGGGACTGCTGTTTACGAGCCATGCTCTATATTACCTTTTGCTTAAATCAATATTGCCAAGCGGCATTCAATGATGGAGATGTGTTCAAAGCCTAAATAACTTATATTTCAACACGTTAACTATTTTTCAAATGCATTATCAGCGGCATTTGGCATAGGCAAAATTAGGGACTTTATTTTGCCTATAATAAAACCATTACTATAGCGTAAATCATATACCTGTGGTGACTTTCTGAGTGCCTTTGACAGCTTAGCATATGCCGCGACAAAGCTTTTTAACTTTGCCACCGGTTGAGTTTTATCCAAAACAATTGAACTGCCTTTGAGCGTCGAAATCACCCATACACCATCTGGTTTTTGCTGGATTCTAGAGATGATGAATTTAATCGGTGACAGTACCGCTTGGTATTCTGACAGCGCCATTAATATATTGGCGGACTCAGATAACTGTCCCTCTAACACCACCAGGTTATCAAAGCCCTTTAAATCGGTAGGATAAAAAACCACACCACGCTGGTTCACCAACGCACTCTCCCCCCAGCGGGCGGCAGGTGTTTGCTCCTCAATCTGAACATAGAGCTGGTCAGGCCAACTACGCTTAACCCGGGCTGAACTTGCCCAATCTAACCGAATTAACTCAGACTGAATGGCTTCTAAATCAACCTCCCAGAAGGACAAGCCCAAATAGGACTGCATAACACGATCAATCTCTTTAGCCGTAACATGCTCATTGGCTGAAGTCAGTTTGTACTGTTGAATTGGTCTAAATAGCGGTGAGTCCTCTTGTGATAAAAACCACGCAGCGGCCATTAAGCCAGAAAGCGTTATCAAGAGTAAACTCATCAACCCTAATCGCTTCATTCTGTTAAATACTCACTTATAATTAGGAAGAGGATACACAAACCTGCTTTTAATGAAGCAATCTTAAGCAGACTCTAGTATTTTAAGAACCAATGCTTCAAAAGAGTAACCAGCCTCTTTAGCCGCCATCGGCACCAAACTATGATCAGTCATCCCAGGAACAGAATTAAGCTCAATCAACCAGGCCTGGTCGTTTTCATCCAGCATTAAATCAACTCTTCCCCAACCCTTAGCACCGATGACATTAAAGGCCTGCAACACTAAACGTTGTATCTCAGACTGTAAATTGGGGGCTAAATCACACGGGCAAATATACTGCGTGTCATTCGATTCATACTTCGCTTCAAAGTCATAAAAATCATGTGTGGTTTTAAGTTCGATTAAAGGCAATGCATCCCCCTCTAAAACGGCGACGGTAAATTCTCGCCCGGTAATCCACTGCTCAATCAATATTTCAGAATCATACTGTTGAGCATACTCGACGGCCGCTTGTAAATCCACGAGTGAATTAACTTTACGCATTCCAATACTTGAGCCCTCATGTGAAGGCTTAACAATCACTGGAAACGGGATACTAAACGCTTCAACCTCTAAAGGTCGATGCGCTGACACCCAGATAAATTTTGGAGTCGACAGACCTGCCCCCATCCACATCCATTTGGTTCGCAATTTATCCATGGCGATTGCTGAAGCAGATTGGCCACTGCCCGTGTAAGGCAACCCAAGATCACTCAAGATTGCCTGAACAACGCCATCCTCTCCCCAGCGACCGTGTAGCGCAATAAAAGCTCGGTCATATATTTTTGAGGCCGCTTGCAACGACTCAAGAGAGTGCACATCTAACGCAGTTGCATCAACCCCTTGTGCTTTCAGTGCCGCAGTCACTGCTTGCCCACTTCTTAAAGAGACTTCACGCTCGGCGGCTTTACCACCCATCAATACCGCTACTTTTCCAAATTCCACTTCACCGATCCTTTCTTCACGGATTCATTATGAAAGCCAAAGTACTTGACCCTTGCTAAGCCACGTTAAACCGCAGCTGCTTACTGCCACTGCTTTGCAACCTGCCCCACATCACCAGCGCCCATCACTAGCACCACATCGTCCTCTTGCAGTACTTCTGATGCAATTACATCTAACTGTGCAAAACTTTCCGCATAGATACCCTGTGCCCCTCGGGTTCTCATCGCTTGTAACAAAGACTTTGAATCAAACATAGACAGCGGCAGTTCTCCCGCAGCATACACTTCAGTCAAGATCACTAAATCAGGTTCAAGCAGTGACTGTACAAACTCATCAAATAAATCTCGGGTTCTGCTATAACGGTGAGGCTGAAAAACCAATACCAGTCGCTTGCCTGGAAAAGCATCCCTTGCTGTTTCAATGGTCGCTGTCAACTCGGTTGGATGATGACCATAGTCATCTACAAGCGTCACCTTTTTGCCACCGATCAAACGATCATGATAGACCTCAAAACGTCGTCCAACGCCGCCAAACTCAAGCAAGCCCTGCTGAATGGCTTGAGGCGTTACCTCAAGTTCAAGTGCCACAGAAATAGCCGCTAATGCATTTAATACGTTATGGCGACCGGGTAGATTCAAGATAACTTCAAAACGCTGCTCTCGCCCAATTAACACCTGAAAACACATCTGCAATCCATCGGCAACCACGTTAATGGCACGAACATCCGCGCCTTCAGAGAAGCCATAGGTTTTTATTTTACGGGTCAGTCTAGGCAGCATGGTTTGAATATTCACGTCATCAATACAGACAATCGCTAGGCCATAAAAAGGCAAACGATGAACAAATTCAACAAAGGTATTTTCAAGTACTTGATAATCCCCTTGATAAGTCTCCATATGATCTTCATCAACATTCGTAATAACGGACATCATCGGTGAAAGGTGCAGAAAGGAAGCATCAGATTCATCGGCTTCCGCCACCAAGTATTTACTTGACCCTAAACGCGCATTGGCGCCGACTTGGTTCAACTTACCGCCAATCACAAAGGTGGGGTCAATCCCCCCTTGGGTCAAAATAGCCGCCGTTAAACTGGTCGTTGTGGTTTTTCCGTGTGTTCCTGCAATGGCAATACCAAACCGCATACGCATGAGTTCAGCCAACA
>JAADDM010000260.1 GCA_013153955.1 Gammaproteobacteria bacterium
TGAAGCGGTCATTAGGGTTGCTGAAGCAACTAAAAGAGCGATCTTTTTCATGTGTAATTTCCTTATAAGGGCTGCTCATTCCGTTAAGTTGAGCAATGTGTTGAATCATCCAGTATGGATAGTAGCACTGTCAGAGAGCACTCATCACTTAAACTTTTTGTAGGCTATAAGCAGTATTAATATTAGCCTTTGCTAATTATACAAGGCTTGAGGTTTCGTAGGAATCTTTAAGAAAGGGGTAAAAGTACGATATTATATTGGCTGTTTTAACCTCTTCATTACCCTTTGATGGAGCAGGGTTGTAAAATACCTGAATGTTGACAGGATTTAGTCATTGGGTTTATCTCATAAACTCTAACTCTACAGAGTTTTTTATATTTTAAATGCTGGATAGAGGGAGAAACACTCTATTCGTTCCTTTAATAGATGAGAAAATACTTCTCATTAGAAGCAAAATAAATCCAAGGATAACCATATGAACGAGATTAAATGTCCTCATTGTCATCAGGCCTTTAAAGTAGATGAAGCGGGGTATGCTGATATTTTAAAGCAGGTGCATGATAGCGATTTTGAAGCGCAAATCCATGAACGACTGGCACTGGCTGAAAAAGAGAAACAGAGTGCAATCGAGTTGGCGAAGGAGCAAATTATTCGTCAAATGGAAAAATCATCTTCAGATAAAGATGCCAAAATCAGTGCCTTACAAGTGAAGCTAGAGTCGGGTGAAATGGTTAAAAAACTAGCCGTAACGGAAGCGTTAAATGCCGTTGAAAAAGAGCGCGATATGTTGTCCTCTAAATTACAGCAAGTAGAGCATGATATGGCGACCTCGACTCAGCTCGCCACTGCGAATTTACAGAGAGAGCTTCAGGCTGTAGAAGCACAGAAAGCCGCAGAGCTTCAACGAGTACATTCACAGCTAGAAGCGAATGAGGTTAAGCAGAAGCTGGCCGTTCAAGAGGCATTGGCTCAAGTGGCGCAAGAGCGTAATCAATTAAAAAGTAGTTTAGAAAGAGCAGAGCTTGAGAAGCGCTTGTCAGAGCAATCGCTAACAGCACGTTATGAGGATCAGATTAAAGATCGTGATGATGCGATTGAGCGTTTAAAGGATATGAAAGCCAAGCTTTCGACCAAGATGGTGGGGGAAACTTTAGAGCAACACTGTGAAACAGAGTTTAACCGCATTAGAGCCACGGCTTTTCCAAATGCTTACTTTGAAAAAGACAATGATGCGCGTCTAGGCAGTAAAGGCGATTATATTTTCCGAGATAGGGATGCGGCAGGGACCGAGATTGTTTCAATTATGTTTGAAATGAAAAATGAGAGTGACACCACGGTCTCTAAAAAGAAAAATGAAGATTTTTTAAAAGAGCTGGATAAAGACCGTAACGAGAAAGGCTGTGAATATGCCGTACTGGTTTCGCTCTTAGAGTCGGAGAGTGAACTTTACAATACGGGTATTATTGATATGTCGCATCGCTATCCCAAAACTTACGTCATTCGTCCACAGTTTTTCATACCGATGATTACACTGTTAAGAAATGCGGCGATGAAATCTTTAGAGTACAAAACAGAGTTAGCGCTAGTGAAGTCTCAAAATATAGATGTGACAAGTTTTGAACAGGATCTTGAAACGTTTAAAGCGGCATTTGGTAAAAATTACGATTTAGCCTCCAGAAAGTTTCAGACTGCGATTGATGAAATTGATAAATCAATCATTCATCTACAAAAAACCAAAGAGGCCTTATTGGGCACGGATCGTAATCTAAGGTTAGCCAACGACAAGGCACAAAATGTAACCGTTAAAAAATTGACGCGTAAGAACCCAACAATGGCGGCAATGTTTGAAGCCCTTGATGACCAAGGTGGCTCGACAGAAAGCTCATAATTATTTGAATACTCTTCGGTCAAGGTAAGGCGGTCTGTTCTTAGCGGGTTATTAAAGATTATAGTGCCCTCGTCATTCATGCTTCATGTTTGGCATTATTGTTTGTATCTGTCTGCTGAATGTCGCTATAATAGCGGCGTTCAGATATTACGCGTTCGTAGCTCAGCTGGATAGAGCACTGCCCTCCGGAGGCAGGGGTCGGGGATTCGAATTCTCTCGAGCGCACCACTCTTTAAGATTTTTCTTTGCGTTAAACTCATACTTAAACGGGTTACAAGTCATTGTGATTAAGCGTTTTATGTAACAATATTCTGTCACACCTTTTTTTGTTTTACCTTTGTTTGTTCTATTCTTGAGTTATCCTATTTTTTTCCGCTCTATTTATTTGTGAGAATACCTGTGTCTACTAAATCTGCTGTTCCTATTGTTGAGATTGAACCGTTTCCTGTTTTGTACTCTTATCGCCGTTGTCCTTATGCGATGCGTGCACGCATGTCGATTGTGGCGGCAGGAGAGCAGCGCGCACTGAAGGTCGAGCAAAGAGAGATTGTTTTTTGGGATAAGCCGGCTGATATGTTGGCAGCTTCTCCCAAAGGCACTGTGCCGGTGTTAGTTTTGCCCAGCGGAGAGGTGATTGAGGAGAGTTTGGATATTATGCTCTGGGCGCTCACACAAGGTAAGGGCGCATATCAGATTGCGGGGGGCGATGCCCGTTTACCAGAGCATGCAGAAGCCATGCAGTTAATTCGCCAATGTGATGATGAGTTTAAAGTGCATTTAGATCATTATAAATATGCTGATCGTTTTCCCGAGGCCTCGCAAACGGTTTATCGAACACAGGGAGAGGAGTTTCTGGAACAACTAGAGGCGTTGCTTGTGAAGGGGCAAAGCGTCGAGATGATTGCTTCCGATTCGATAAAACAACCAGGCCTGCCTGGTCTATTACATGGACAGTCAAGTTTTGTAGATTTGGCAATTTTTCCCTTTGTTAGGCAGTTTGCACATGTGGATAAAACTTGGTTTGCAGCGGCTCATTATCCATGCTTGAGGGCATGGTTAGCGGCTTATATGGATTCGGATATGTTTAAATCGGTGATGAAAAATAGGCCTGTTTGGGAGTCTAATCATGCGCCTTTGTGGGTAGATGAACCTGAGTTACAGACTAAAGATCAATTTAGGGTAAAAGCTCTGTCCAATGCTGAGTAAAGCAAGCTTGGTACAGGTAATGAAGGTAGACAAAGCAGGTCGATAAATGGGAGCACTTAAACCTTAACGGTTTTTAGGACGTCTAAAGCGCATCAGCATCAGAGTAGCAAAGAGCCCAAAATAGAGTAGCGGCATTAGCAGGTC
>JAADDM010000087.1 GCA_013153955.1 Gammaproteobacteria bacterium
ACGTTTGCTTCGGAACGGGGCGTATTCTATACAACTGAGACTTGAGCGCAACCCCTATTTGCATTTAATTCGCTGTTTTTTGTGTTTATTTGCGTTTTATCTTAAACACTAGGTTTACCACCAGGTTACTCAGGACTTATGCACAAGGTTATCCACAAAACGGCACTTATGTGCTTTGGGTTCATAAACGATAGATACAAAAAAACCGCATAAACGCGGCTTTTTAATCACTCTCTTGTCAGATAAAGCTTGTTGAAACACACGCTTTATCCTTTAAAAACGCTTAAAACCAAACAACCAGGCCTGGTTGTTTGGTTTTAAGCGAGTTATTTAACTGTGATTCTGGCAAATTTACGTTTACCAACCTGATAAACCTGTGCTTCGCACTGAGTAACCATTGCTCGACTATCCACTATCTTGACGCTATTTAACTTAACAGCACCCTGCTTCGTCATTCGATGTGCTTCTGAAGTGGTCGCAACCAAACCAGCTTCCTTTAGCATATTGGCAATCGGCAGCTCCCCCTCAAAGGTAAACTCTGGCATCTCATCCGGAATGGCATTTTTACTGAACTTAGTTTCAAAATCTTTTAAAGCCCCTTCTGCGGCTTCTTTTGAGTGGAAACGTTCAATTAGCTCCAGTGCCAGCTTCACTTTGACATTACGCGGATTTTCACCGTTTTCAATATCAACCTTAAGCCCCTCAATCTCTTCGATTGACAGAAAGCTCAATAGTTCATAATAACGCCACATCAGCTCATCAGAAACAGACATGACTTTACCGAACATGTCATTAGGGGCATCTTTTATCCCGATATAGTTATTGAGTGATTTTGACATTTTCTGAACGCCATCTAACCCTTCCAGAATCGGCATGGTCAAAGTACACTGCTGCGGCTTACCGTAATGCCCCTGTAAAGTACGTCCCATCAATAGGTTGAACTTTTGATCCGTCCCCCCTAGCTCAATATCGGCATCCATCGCAACAGAATCATAGCCCTGAACCAACGGATAGAGAAATTCATGAATGGCGATAGGCGTATTAGACGCGTAACGCTCCCCAAAATCATTACGCTCTAACATTCTGGCAACAGTTTGCTTACCCGCCAACTGAATTAAATCAGCTGCGCTCATTTTAGACATCCACTCCGAGTTGAACATTACCGTTGTTTTGGCGGGATCTAAAATTTTGAACACTTGCTCTTTATAGGTCTCTGCATTTTTGGCAACGTCTTCTGCTGTTAAAGGTGGACGGGTTGCACTCTTACCCGTTGGATCCCCTATCATGGCAGTGAAGTCACCAATTAAGAACAGGACTTCATGCCCCAAATCTTGAAACTGCTTTAACTTATTAATCAGCACGGTGTGCCCAAGATGCAAATCTGCCGCGGTTGGATCAAACCCTGCCTTTACACGTAAAGGCTTACCTGACTCTAGTTTTTCAACTAACTCTTTCTCTACAAGAATCTCTTCTGCACCACGTTTAATAATGGCTAACTGCTCTGCTACTGTTTTCATAATATATATCTAATCTTTTTATTTGAATTTGGAGGTCTATCTACTTTTTAGGGCGGCTTACTAATTGTATTACACGCTGCCACATAAAACGGTATCGGTATTTAAATCTAACTGACCCGTTAACTGAGAAATAGAGGTTAAGTTATGTGCTTGCAGATACTGCTGTAAGCCTTTGTTTATTTTCTTCACTAATAAAGGGTCTTTGGCGATGGCTGTGCCGATTGCCACCATGGATGCGCCTGCTAGGAAGAACTCAATCGCATCTTCTGCACTGGCGATGCCACCCAATCCAATGATGGGAATATCGTACTGTTTAGCGACTTGATATACTTGATGCACTTTTAAAAGCGCCACCGGCTTAATCGCCGGGCCCGACAAACCACCTTGGTTATTACCTAAGGTAGGCCTGCGAGTATTCACGTCAATCTGCATGCCCATTAAGGTATTAATGGCTGACAGTGCATTTGCACCTGCATCAATCACTCGGCGCGCGCCCTCTGCAATATCCGTTTGGTTCGGTGATAATTTAACAATCAAAGGCTTGTCAGTGCTGGCACGACATGCCTCTACCACTCGGGCCGCCATATCAGGATCGTTTCCAAAAGCTGCGCCGCCTTTTTTAACATTCGGACAAGATATATTAATCTCAATCGCTGGCAGAGCTGTTTGATCAAACATTCGTACCACTTCAGCATACTCTTCAATACTTGAGCCCGATACATTAATAATAAACTGAGATTCACTCATATCAATTTTAGGCAGCAGGTCATTAATCACCGCATGTGCCCCCGGGTTCTGCAAGCCGATTGAGTTGAGTAAACCGCAGGCAGATTCCATCACGCGCTCAGGCTTGTTGCCTAACCTAGGCTCAAGCGTGGTACCTTTTAAGAAGACCGCACCAATATCTCTATTGGAAAAGCCTGATACAGACTGGTATTCTATGCCGTATCCTGCATTCCCCGAAGCCATGGCCACGGGTGAGTTAAACTGAATGCCACACAAATTTACTGATAGATCAATCACAGACGTAACCTTATTCTAATTAGAGCTATTTAATATAAAGGCGCAAACATGTTGCACATTATTCTTTATGAACCTGAAATCCCACAGAACACGGGTGCATTAATTCGCTTGAGTGCCAATATGGGCGCACACCTACATCTTATTCACCCAATCTCTTTCGACTTAAGTGAGAAAAAAGTACGCCGTGCAGGATTAGATTACGCAGAGCTGGCCAACCTTCAAGAGCACCAAAGCCTAGCTGAGTGCTTAGAGAAGATAAAGCCCAACCGCGTATTTGCGCTGACGACTAAAACCACACGTTATTATACCGAACCCAAGTTTGAAAACGGCGATGCTTTTTTATTCGGCCCTGAGACCCGCGGCCTACCAGCGGAGGTAATTGCCAACTTACCAGAAGCACAGCGCCTCACGATTCCAATGACACCTGGCGGACGCAGTCTAAACTTAGCCAATGCCGTTTCAGTCATGGCGTATGAAGCTTGGCGACAGCTAGACTTTAATATGGAGCTTTAACCGACTCTTGCCCTGTTAATCTATTACGTAAAGTGGGCGCTTAAAAACAGAAAACGACCAGGTCTGGTCGTTTTAAATGAAAGATTCAGACGAAACTTAACCAGCCCATCCACGCTTCAGTTTTACGCCACGAAAACTATCCCTCTGACTTACCAGACCGAGCCAACAAGGCCATTACCGC
>JAADDM010000251.1 GCA_013153955.1 Gammaproteobacteria bacterium
GCTGGCTGGCTGGCTGGCTGGCTGGCTGGCTGGCTGGCTGGCTGGCTGGCTGGCTGGCTGGCTGGCTGGCTGGCTGGCTGGCTGGCTGGCTCTTCCAGTGCCATATGATCTATGTTTGTGTCATGTTTTCAGATAGATGCTATCATGTCGCCGTACCTTCATGTGGACGGAGCCTACATATTACGACCAAGCAGACGCGACAATTCGGCAACATGTCTGTCTCTTATGTACGTTCGTTGATGTCATCGTTAACTTAAGATCTACGGTATAGGTTTGATGATATCTAATTCGTTTTATATGTGGATATTCCCAACGTTATTTCCTTCGGGTTAAGTGACCTTACGAGACGATGTAAATATGGGTATGATCTTAATTTACCTCTCTTCTTTTGATCTATTCTCAGCCAGAATCGCCAGATTATCCACTATAAACTATGGCAGGACACTACGACTGGCGAGTATTATGTATACGACGATCAAAGGCACACGTCTATCGAGAATCTGATAAAGCATTACGAACACAATCCTTTGTCCTGTGACAAGAACTCAGAGGGACAGCGTCTGACACTGCCGATTGACTAGCACTGCACCTGAGCTCAGGGCGACCGACAAAGCGAGAGAGAGAGAGAGATAGAGAACTGAATGCCAAGGCGAGTGGCCCAGCGTCCGACGGGAAACAAAGCAACAGGTCGCAATGGAATTGCATGGGACTGCGCCGATGCCATCTCAAAACGGCGTCGTCTGTGCCATTTGTCAATATTTTCCACCATCAACGCCGCTGCAAATAGCGAAAGAAATGTACATTTGGCAGTGCCTCCGTCTTCGGTGTGTCTTCGGTCGACCTGACGGATGGCGTGCTCGCTAACGGCTTGTTGCGTTCTAAATATCACCACGTAATAGCTAACATGCTGTCTGTCTGCCATTTGGACATGTTTCAATCCTAGCTAGAGGCGTCTTCTTGTGGCGTTCGGGCAAGGACAATGCATATGTAATAGAATGTACCAGAAGCTAATCAACCAATGCAATTCGCGCTTTTGAATTTGCCTTACTTGACCAGTGGCAATTAACGTTTCTTCGTTTTACGTTAATAAAACAAATTAACCTAGCATTAGTGGTGCCATTAAATTTGCTGACTTCGTGCAGTCTTACGCTCTCGCCAATGGTAAATACATTTGCTACGACGGGTGAGTCTGCGGCTAATGAAGATGACGCTGACTTTGTTTGTCTTGACGAACAGAGATCGCACTGAAGCAGGTCAATAGCACGCACGCCCAAACGGCGACACGGTCCCAGAATGCCCCTCGTGTTGTGCCGATGTTGAAATATTACTTCAACGAGTCGGGCTGACGGTTGGAACAGGCTTGGCCATCTGACACGCCAGTGTTTACATAGAAATAAGACCGGTTGCATTTGTTTCTTAAAGATGTAGCCAGACCACGCGCCTGAAACAACTGAAAATGGCGTGCTGCTGCTGCTGCTCATCACAAAGATCAGACGGGCTCGGTTCCGAATTATCATGTACACAAACTCCCCACTAAACGAACGCTAAGGCGAGTGCTAATATAGGTGCACAGGTTTAGTTTGAAGCGACACCTGGGGGCGAATTGCTAACCACGAGACCGACAGGATAAAATATTGGAAAAGGACGGCGCTGCATCGAGCACGGATGAAGATCTTGGTCGCGTGCTGGAGCCGTGCGTCCGACGACGAACAAGAAAACGGATGCCAGACGCTGGGTTGTTGGTGACCAAACAAACTAACACGGGTCTTGAGGAACCTTTGAGTAGAGAGCAGCTAATACGCACGCGGTTGCCGGGACATATTTGCAGAAGCGTCGTGTTTAGAAATGTCGGGATGTAACGTTTCTGCCCACAGCACAGCAGCAGGTAGAAATGGGTTGGGTCGATTTGTCTGGTTAACGTCTGACGAAGCCCCTTGGAAATAATAAAATAGCACTGTACCGACGCAACGTGCTTAAAACAAACTGTTAAGAGCGATAAGGGCGCCATGGATCACTTCACTATTCTTGGGTGGGTGTCAAGTCTGTAGGCTCACGTATGTTACAATCTGTCAACAGTGCAGTAAGCCGACAGCCAAGATATTTAGTCCGACTTCATAGTTTTTACTGTTGCGTTTTACAATTGGTAGAAATAGCATGTTAACCTTGTTTATTTCCATGGCTGTCACTGATGCTAATTTGATTTAACAGCTTTATAATACAATCCAGTGTTAAAAATCAATCAGCAGTTTTATTTAATAATGCAGTTTTTATGACAATCCACAACTAACAATTCATGGCTTTGTCTAATAATTCGATTCTGTATTATAACCCCCAGTTTCCTGTTATCTGTAGCAGTCCTTATTCTATATAACAACCCACAGCTGTAATTAATAAGACATAGTTTTGTGCAACAACCTGCTTGTATATAAAGCAGCCTGCTGTTCTGTATAATTATACAATTTTATACAGATATTCACAACTCAGTATAACAGGCTAGGGCTTTGTATTACAATACAATTTGTAAAACGCCATGAAATTAAAAACCCATTATAATTTCTTCATTATCTGACCAACAAATATGTTACCTCATTCTACATTTTGTTGCGTACAGTAACAAATCCAACCACAGGCGAGGTGATAGGATGTTTGGCTGATATGGGAGCTGAGGAAACAGAACAGGCAATACTGGCTGCCTACAGGGCATTCTACAGCTGGCACAACACCACAGCAAAGGTAGCTTATTAAACATGGGAAAAATAGGCTTCCAGGTGTGAGAAAGGTAGTCATACAAATGTGGGAAATGTAATCATTCTTGCAGGAAAGGTAGATATTTTATTTAGAAAAGGCTTTTATCTCAGTAGGATATAAATATAGCAAATGTGCTAGTTATCTCATTCATAGGAATGGAAGTGGTTTAAATGTGCGAAAGATAGACATTTGAGATTTGCAAACATTTAGTTAAATGTGGGAAAAGTAGATGTCTAAATGGATCTTCTGTACAAAGTAAGTGATGCTCATTTGCCGATTTTTCAATAAGGGGTATACAAATAAACACTTCAAGGATTGTCTATCACTTAAAGCAATGCATGATAGCCTTTATTAAGCAGTGTTACTGCGGAACTGGTACAACTTGATAATGGAGAACAACAATAAGTTTATCACTATTGAGATGGTAAGCACACAAGCACAGTGATTGGCTGGCTGGCTGGCTGGCTGGCTGGCTGGCTGGCTG
>JAADDM010000026.1 GCA_013153955.1 Gammaproteobacteria bacterium
CGTCGTTACCAGGGCGTCTTTCTTTCTGCAGAGAATCCTGATTCAGCTTTTGCTCCACTCCGAACAAGCACTGACGCAAAGTCTGGAAGAGAAACGTTTCTGTTTGTGAAGCATTACGACAAGCTGAAATAAAATGTGTGGAACGTAGCTCCTCGGTGTAAATGACGAGTTGATAAATATTCTTCACCTAGTTCTAGTTTAGTTAGCTCTGTCAGTGTGGAGTGTTTTGTTCAAATCATCAAGATATCGGGCAGGGTTTACTCACGCGGGCTTCTCTGATCGGCTGAGAAGCCTTAATGTAGTTGATGACCAACGCACTGGAGTTAATTTCGGCAACTTGGAGCGCTGTCAGACCATCATTCGTCTTGACATCTAGCCTGGCTCCAGCCTGACACAGAAGATCCATCAGGGTAGCGTTGTCGTTCATTGCTGCGTAATGCGCTGGCGTGGCGCCATAGTAATCCTGAACAGCAGACGGAGCGCCACTGCTGAGCAGAATCTTCACAATGTCATCGTTGTCCTGCATCGCAGCAATGTGCAATGGAGTCATGTCTTCATGTCGATTGTTGAGGACATCCTCCTTTCTTTTTTCGATCATCTTCCTCGTCTCCTCATCGGCAGCCTTTCCAAAGCCAGACCGTAAGATCTGGCCATATTTAATGACGTCAATTTGGCCCGATTTCATTGCTCGTTGGAAAGCTTTAGTGGACCAACGGTTCAGTTGTACAACGTGCCAGGCCTTTCGACCACAGTCTTTGCCCCTGACAACGACAAGCAACTCCCCGATATTGAGTACATCTCTAGCACCGATGAGGGTCTCCAAACACTTCTTTCCAGTCTTCTTGGCCTCATTCAGCAAAATGTTCACGATGTCTTTACGTCCAAATTCGGCCGCAAGATGAAAGACGTTCCTGCCATATTTGTCCAGTTTTGACAAATCTGCGCCTTTTGAGAGCAACTCTTTCACTGCATGAGCATTGCCAGTGATAACGGCATGGTGAAGCGCCAACCTACCCTCCTTGTCAGCTCCCTTGTTTACATCCTTCACGTCTGCCAAAATGAACTTAAACACGCCGTCTTGCTGATATTTCACGGCCGTCGTCAAAGCTAATGCATCGATCGTGAAGCCCTTTTGTTTGTACAACTTTAAGGTATCCATGTCACTAAATCTAGCAGCGTAGCAGACAGCATTATAGCCGTCCACATTAACTGTGCCACGGATTTCAAAGAAGTAGTTTGACATGACTTCCAATACATCGAGATGACCAAACATGGCAGCGATGTGCAGCGGTGTTTCGCCTACTGTATTCGGCGTGTTTCTCGGCGCACCTTTCTTCAGGAGAAAGTTCACCAGCTTAGCATTTCCCGAGGCACTTGCATAAAACAGACAGTTAGCATTCTGTTCATCTTTCACTTCAATCAAATGATGACGGCTTTCTATCATCGCTACCGCAAACTGCAGGCAACCCATCAGGCATGCTTTGTGAAGGTCTGGCATATATCGCATTAATCTGTCATATTCGTCAAACATCAGAAGCATCTCGTAGCCAGCATTTGTGTAGGATAATGCTTCGGCCAGTCGTCTTGGGGAGTAGCCGTTGTGAGGACATTCCTGGCTTACATTTACTGGCTTGACGAAGTCGTTGCCTAAAGCTGTCCACTTGTTGGCATAAAACAACATCTTCAAGAATTCTTCCTTTTTCTCTAGCACTGCCAGATGCAGAGCGTTGTAGCCGTCCGAAGTTCTTATTTCAGTCAAGAAGTCTGGACATCCCAATTTCTTCACTTGTCTCAGGTATTCAAACGGTGACGAATCATTACTGGTCAGAATCGATACGTAGATTTCGGTGGCACACATCACACGCAGACTGACTACCCTGCCTCCTGTCTTCATATCAGCCGCAGTCTGTGTCTTTACAAGTGTCGTCATCTCGTCCAACTTGTCTTGTTTAACCAGCTCCTTCAGTCGACGTGTATTCCGTCTGAAAACGTCTGGACAAAAATACTTCAGCACATTCAAAGTGCTTGAATGCTCAAGTCGTACATCAATAGTTCCAAGAAAAGTTTGTCCGCCCACTTTCACGTTGTTTTCTACTGAAGTCTGAAATTGGCCAGTTTGCACAAACCGCACCAGCTCCAGGTAGTCATCGAGATTGTTTGGTTGTAGTTCTAGGCATATCTCGTGACGGTGAGCATCACTCTCACTTCGTAATGTTTGAACATTGGGAATGTGTAAGAGCTCTCGTAATTGTTGTCTTGTATAGTGGCCAACATCTTCGAAGCACTCCAAAATGGCGTGAAAGGATCTCGTGAGATAACCATCGTTGTCTATTCCGGCTAATGTTGGCTGCATGAAAATCTTCTGGCGAGGACCTGAGTTAAACACAGCAGGTTAATTAGATGCTAGTGGCTTATGCTAAGGGCCAAGGAACGTTGACCTACATATAAAGGCATTATATAAGGTACACGGGCAATGATTTCCTTCGGAAAACACTGTGCCATTGAAATGTGGCCACTTATTAAGAGCATGCCAATCATTGCATTTCACATGCTTTCTAGGCAAGGAACCTTTCACTGAATGAAACATATTTGAACGAATCGCTCTAGGTAAGTGTAACGCGCATTATTGTAACCAGGCATAACTACTTACCAATTCCCAATTCCTGTACACGAGCTACGGCTGCATTATAATTTGCTGTGATGCTTCCTTCTAGGAACGTGGCAATATTCTCTGGAGGTAGGTCTGAGTGTATTTTGATTGGTTGCATGTCGCTTAATTCATTTGGCAGACTGATTTCTTCGAAAAGCAAAGCCTTTGTTTTTAATACAGTGTTCTCCTTGCCATATTCCTTCTTCTTTACCTCCAGCAGGTGTTTGAGGAAAGACATATATTCTTTGTTTTGGAGGCTGTTTGGGGTTAAGCAAACATGTACACTTCTCCTCAGCAAGTCTGTCTGAGATAACTTTTTGCTCCAAGTTGGAGAAAATAGCACCGGTAATAGGAACTTTGTTGCTTTCGGTAACGATTTAAGGGTTGATGGATCATCGTAAAGCAAAACCACATCTTTCATTTCTGTAACGGTTCAAGCGAACACTAATGTAGAAAACACGGCTGATTTAGAAAGCATAGGTAATTGAATGAATACATTTTGACTAATCCGCTCACAAAAAAGTTAACTAACAGGTATTTCTATACCCGTAAGGCAGAGCTTGGTCATACAATAAAGTTAC
>JAADDM010000254.1 GCA_013153955.1 Gammaproteobacteria bacterium
TCGAGCGCCGCGCGGAGTTTCTCAAACCGCTCACGCGCGTGTTCACGCCGACTTCCGACCGCAACTACCAGTACGCGGGCCGTCAAGGGGACTGGCCCAGACTTCCTCGTAAGCTCAGGGAGGCGCTCCAAAAACTCCAGCAGGACGTGATCGAGTTAAAGAAATTAGACGAGGAAATCGCTAAGGCGGTATTCTTCGGGGCATACAAGGCGCTTAGGGAACAGTATGAGAAAGAGACGAAATCGGCGCTTCCCGCGGAGGAAGCCTGGGCTGAGCTTAAGGAAAAGGGCAGTTACCCTAACCGACCGCTCGCCCTAGTGCTCGCCGCTTATCTTGCTGTACAGGGCCAGCACCCGGCAAACCCCAACGAAGAAGCATTATTGGCAGAGGCACTTATGCACGAAAAAGAAGCCCGATGGTGGCCGAGGCTGCTTTACAAATTGGGCAAATCAAAGGCCGAGGAAACCCAAATGGATTTCCCCTACTTTGAGGTCCTGATTGCAGGGGCCACGCTTCTCGGTTATTTAGAGCGGGAGGAGGCTTTACCCTTCCTGAAAGAGCACCATATTGACCGGGCCTTCTTCACCGTCGCATCAAGCCTTCTCCCTTTAAAAGGGAGCAGGATTGGGCCTCTTGAGCCCGACCCCGTGGCGGATTTCTTTCTTAGGAAACTTTGGGAGAACTCGAATTCGGCGTTTAAAGAGCACCTTGCAGAACTGTTCGCAGAGGTTGTCCGGCAAAATATCGAAAAACAGGAAGTCTTAAGCTTCCGCATCAATCGAGCCAGCCAAGTCCTGAGACGTGCGAAAGTAGGAAACGGAGCGACATATATTAAAGAATTGATAAGTTTTTGGATTAGAGTATTTCATTTATCTAAAACTACTGGGGAGACGCTAGTAAAGCTGTTCTACGAACTATACTACAATGAAATCGGTATTACTATAACTAATAGCCATGATGATGATGATGATTATGACATTAAATTTGAAAAGAAACCTAAAAGTTTTGTATATTCACCACGTGCAAGTCCTTTATTAGCAGTTTTACTCTATCTAGGTTCGTCAGCAGCTAAGACTCCCACCGAACAGGCTTGGCTTCAAGCGGAACTTGGCGGCACATTTTATGCGCTCGGCTTGTACAAAGACGCAAGTAAAGCGTTGAAGAAAGCGACGTCAATTTATCGAATTTATCGAAAGGAACTGGGAGATTATTTGTTTGATTTAATAAAAAGTCTTAATGATTTGGGCCGCGTGTACCTTACCTTACATCAATATGAAGAAGCGCTAAAGGTGGCCGGGGAAGCATTGCATTACTTTGACGAGTTAAGGGAAACAAAAAACATCGGCACTTTTGTTCCAGATCGGGCGATGACTCTTCTTGTTTTAAGCTATGCACTTGCCAAGCTCAATCGTCATGAAGAAGCACTCACCGCAGCAAAAGAAGCTGTAGAAATTTATCGCAATCTTTCGAAAATGATTCCAGAGGCCCTTTTGCCAAATTTAGCCATGAGCCTATATAACCTGGGAAATGTCTTGTCAGCTATTGGTGATAAGAAAGCAGCCCTTGAAGCCACAAAAAAATCGCTATTACATTACCAGGAGCTCGCAAAGAGTACTTCTAAAGATTATACGCCAGAGATTGCAGGGTGCCTCAATAATTTAGCGGACGACCTTTTTGCGCTCGGCCGCCATGAAGAAGCAATCGAAGCCGCGCAGGAGGCTGTAAAACTATACCGTGAACTGGCAGAAAGAAGTCCGGAGATTTTTCACCAAGAATTGGCGATGAGCCTTAACAATCTCGCTCGCATACTTTCAGATTACGGCCGGCATAAGGAAGCGCTTAGTGCAGTAAGGGAAGGCGTGAATCTTTACCAAAAATTGGCGGAGAGCGACCCTGAACTGTTTTTATTAAGCTTTGCAGCAAGCCTTACTAATTTGGGAAACATTCTCTCAGCATTAGGTCACCACGAAGAAGCCCTTAAAGCAATCAAAGAGGGGGTTCAAATTCGCCGTAAGCTAGCAAGAAAAAATCCTAATAGCTATCTTCCTAACCTAGCAAAGAGCCTCAATGACTTGGCAGGCCAGTTATCTGCACTTGATCTTCATAATGAAGCCCTTAAGGTTGCAAAAGAAGCCCTTCAAATCGACCACAGGCTTGCAAAAATGAGCCCTGAAGATCACTTGACAGATCTGGCGGCAAGTCTTAATAGTGTAGGATACATTTTTTTTAAACTCGGGCGCTTGGACAAAGCACTCGATGCGATGAAGAAAGCTGTGGAGATCGACCGTGTGCTGTCGGCAAGAGATCCAGAGACGTATCAACCGAGCCTGGCAACGAGCCTTAACAATTTAGGAAATGTTCTTTCCGCTCTAGGTCATAGAGAAAAAGCCATTAAGGCAACAAAAGAAGCCATAGAGATATACCGCGAATCCGCGAAAGGGCGCCCTGCAGTTTTTTTGCTGGAGCTGGCTCGAAGTCTTGATAATCTGGCACGTGATTTGAGCGACCTTGGCCACCATGAAGACGCATACGAAGCTGCGGCGGAGGCGGCCGAGATTTACAGTGAGTTAGAAACAAATAAACCCAAAGCTTATCGGCAGGACCGGGCAAGAAATTTTCATAATTTAGGATATGTCCTTTTTGGCCTTGGCCGTTACAAAGAAGCACATCAGGCAGCGGAAAAGGCTATTAAATTATATTATATAGCGAACTGGTTAAAATAAACTCAAAAGTCCATCGGTTGAATTTGGCACAGAGCATTAATAACTTGGGCGCGGTCTTATACGCACTTGGCTATTTCGAAGTAGCTCTCAAAAAAGTCGAGGAAGCAGTCATGCTTTACCGCGAGCTCGCTGCGGAAAACTCCAAAATCTATAACGCAGAACTTGCAGTAGGCTTAGAGACACAGGGACGTATTCTCTCCGCTATCGGCAGACACGAAGAGGCGCTTGCCGCCTTTCGTGAAGCAGTGCAGTCGCTAGCCCCATATTTCTTACGCTATCCTCAAGCATACGGGGAATGGATGTATGAAATGCTTAAGGGCTATCTTGAAGAGGCCTCAAAGTTTGCCCGCGAGCCCGAGCGCGAGCTCGTTTGCCCCTTACTAGCTGGAGCCGAGGCCCTTCGTCCTGAGCTTTCTACTCTGCTTTCCGAGCTTTGCCAGGGGTGGAAAAACGAGCGCTAAGATGAACCTTAGGAGGTTCGTATGAAAACCGAGGCCAGC
>JAADDM010000300.1 GCA_013153955.1 Gammaproteobacteria bacterium
GGAAACTTGGCGGGATTGAGGTTCAAGATGAGGAAGATAGGGGAGAACCTCTCGGCTCTCCCCGTCCCCCATTTTAGGCGATTGTGGAGGTCGGGGGATAAATTTACCCCCCAGCACCACTAATTATAACCCCAACTTTGACTAAAAGGAAGATGTTCACACGCACCCTAACCTCCACAATCGCCTTTTCTTAATTATGCCATTTTTATCACAACTTTTTAGTAGGTAAATGCAAACAATCACAGCACAGGCGGCGTGCAAAGCACGCCGAAAGAGAGGGAAAGCCAAAAGAACGAAAGGTCTTCGGCCTTTCTATGAATAAGGTTTTATAAACAACATTTTTTCAGCCCCAACCTGAAATCTAAACATAGGCCGAGCGTCGCTACGTCAAGGTCTCCGCCCACCCCTCACTCCGCTCCGCTACGCTACGCTCCGTTCGGGGCGGTTCCCCCCTTGACTTCGCTCCGCTTCGGCCTTGCATTTTTTGCTTGCGGGTTGGGGCTGAAAAGAAAAAATGTTGTGTGTTTTGTTTGTTTAGAGCTTCGGCCGCTTCGGCTTCAAAAAACGCTGAACCTCAAGATACTTCCGCATCAAATCTTCACGCTTCTTTCTTTCAGCATCAGCAAGACTTTGCATCTCTTCACTTTTCTCTCTCTTCTCTCCCTCTGCCTGTGAGAGCTTTGCTATGATTTCAGAAAAGCTAAAACTCTTATCCTTTAGAGCCTTTAGCAACTCAACAAGCTCATAAGATTTGAGCCCCCGCCTTCTTGCGAGCCTCACAAGCTCCTTAGTGTTCTTTACCCCGACAGTCCGCTCAAATTCACGAATAAGCCAAAGAGGATAACTCCCTGCGCGCTTACGCTCACTAATACTTATTCGCTTACTCTTTTCTGCAACCTTTTTCGCAATCTCAAAATATGTTTTAGAATTCCAGCGAACCTTTTTCGCCAGATTTGGCTTCATTAACGAAAACAAAATGTGCATATGATAGCGCCCACTACGCTTATCACGATGCACAAAAACAGCAGAAAAAGGCTTAAAACCGAACTTTTCCTTAAAACTCTCAACAAAAGCATCGCAATCGCTCATAAGACAACGCATAAATTTTTCGCAGTCGTTCAAATCATCATCAGAATACGCTATCACTACCTCGTAAACGACTGCGTTCTTCCTGATTTTATGCTTATACCCCTTACTCTCAACGATTCTGAAGAATTCTTCGAATTGTTTTAGCTTATCACTCTCAACATTCTTAAACTCATTGAAAAGACTCTCAAACTCAACCGACCCCTCGTGTCGCAGAGAAGAATGAACAAGCTCCTCATGCTCCGGGGGAGACAAGCGATGCTTCAAAGCAGAGCGAAGAGAAGAATTAACATTTATTGACTTTACTCTCATTACAGCCATAACGCCCCCTTTGTGTCCTTAATTATTTTTGCATTCATTCGGGAGCGTTTATTTTGGCTTTCAGGCAGAACAATGGCGAACTTCGTTCGCCTTGTTCTTATTCTTTAATAACTCCAAATTGACCTAACCAAGCCCAACGCAACCTGCAAAGGTTGACAGGCTGACACAACCCCCTTTTCTCCGCTCCCGAAGAACAGGCTTCAGAACCCCTCAACCAAATCAATCACTTCAGCACTCTCAAGAGCATCAAGAACCACCCTTGACTTCCTTAGGAAACATTCAACCGATTGCGGACAGCAAAGATGAATAAAGTCATCAAACATCACAAGACAAGCACGGAGAAAATCTCTAAAGCCCTCAACCTCAAGGAAATTCGTCAAATCTATCTCGCCATTCCTATCCATCAAGCCAACACCTTCAAAACGATAAGTTTGAACAGGAACTTCATTTGATCTCAAAAAGCTCGCAACAAAAGTCTCATTGTCAATAACCACATCAACCTCAACATCTTTCCCAGTTGAGCGTGCCTTCTTGAACTTCTCAATAAAACTGCACTTCAGCCCAACCCGTGCAGAAATTAGAGGAAAATAACGAACACGCTCTTCATCATCGGAATAACGCTCAACCTCACCCCAGACCCGAAACTTCTTGAAACCAAGCAAGGCAACCTCTACCGCCAGCTTTTCCTCGAAAGTTAACCCTTCGAGCTCCCAATACTTTGTTTCATACTTTGTCAACTCTACAAGCCCCTGCCTCCCTCGGAGCTCCCGAATATCGCAAACTGCACCAAGCCCAGCACGCTTTAACAGAACCGTAAGCAACAACTTCGGCATAAACACAGTCGTTATGCCGTGAAAATGAGCGTGATACCCTGCATTTCCGCTATAAGTAAGCTCAAACTTCCAAACCGCCGAACGAAATACATCTTTGACCTTTGCGTTATCATCTAAACCAGCAATCACATACTTCTCAAACTGCTCAAAGAAATACAATTGACGCTTAACTCTTCTCTCAATCTCCTCTTCAGAATAGCCAAGCTCTCGCAGATTTAACACATAAGACTTAACTTCAGCAAAAAACTCTTCTGAAATTTGCTCCCAAGCACGCCTGCCGATACGCATCTGATAAAAACGCTCAAACGCTTTTTTCAACTGCGCTATGTGCTCAAAGATGTTATGCGAACTCGGTATCGTTATTGTGATAAAACTCAAACGCTCACCTGCGTCAAGCAGATGCGAAAACCAAGTAAGAATTGTGCTCAAACGCTTACGACTTTCACGAACTTGGCAATACGGACAATGCACCGACCTGCACGAATGATTAGCACGCTTCAGCTTCACTATCTCACCAGTTAACTCATCAACACCAACTACAAGATGCCCAAGCCGACCACAGAGAGGTTTGCGACGCAAACGCTTCAAAGCCCTTATCAGCTTGCGTGCCTTCTTAATTTGTTTATACCCCCTCGCCCCAACACGCCAAAGTGCCCTCAAATCCTCTCTCGTAAAATGAAAGCCTTCAGACTCCTCCTCAACCAGCAACTTCAACTCACGCAAGAACTCATAAAGCTCCCTCCTCTCCCCAGAGAGAATACCTCCCCCTCCTCTCTCTACACTTCCGTCAGAGATGTCGCCCTTTATCAAGTCAATAGAATGGTCGGATACGGAGCTCCCCTCATCTACACTTAACGAAAGATTGAAAGAAGAAGAGAGCTCCTTTTGAGGGGAAACTTGGCGGGATTGAGGTTCAAGATGAGGAAGATAGGGGAGAACCTCTCGGCTCTCCCCGTCCCCCATTTTAGGCGATTGTGGAGGT
>JAADDM010000153.1 GCA_013153955.1 Gammaproteobacteria bacterium
CCTTCCAAATGTATCGGGGTTACGATTGCAGTCAATGACCAGTGCATCCATTACGCATATTGACAGCGATGCACAGCGCCAACACTACCAGACATGGTCAAATGCATATCATCAAACCCTTCAGAATACGTTACAGAACGCGGGGATTCGTCTGCTCTCGCTGTTGGCAGATGCGCCATTACAAGCATTGAACACAGCAAGCCCATCGCCAGTGATGGATTCTTCGTCTACCGCAGCAGGGTCAGAAAGCATTCATTCGACCCCTTTAACCGCAGGCACACGCGTATGAGTCTTGAACAAACTGGCCTTGAAAAAACAGGTTTAGGAGATATCCACAGCTTATTAACCGACGATATTGGGGCTGTTTCTGCCACTTCGGAAGTCTCGAAGACAACCTTAGAACCTGCCTCAAATGAAGTCATTCAACCCCTCACGCTAGAATTTATTGAGATTGAATCGCCCCTACCTCCCGGTATTGATTGGAGCAGTCTGCTCTTTTTAGGCGGCTGGAGCTTATTGGGGCTGTTGCTGGTTATATTGGTTTTAAGGCTGAGCCAAGGGCTGTATCAACCCCAAGCGTTACGTTGGCAGTTAAAGAAGTTAGCCCAGCAGAGTCAGTCATCGCAAGCGGTGTCTTCTGCTGCGAAGGGCTCGGCTAATGAGGGGGCGTTATCCCCCAGCCAAGTTTGGGGTCTGTTTAATTGGGTTCAGCAGTTACCGCCGTTAATGGCTCAATATGTGGCGCTTGAATCAGAAGAGAAAGGTGTGGCGTTACAGCAAGATTATGATGCGTTGGTCGCCACGATTAACCAGTTAAGTTTTTCTAAAGCAGATGTTTCACGTGAAGCCTATCAAGCGCTATTGGCTAAGGCGCACAGTTTATTGAATCGTTTATCCAGTGGCTCGCTGCTTCAAAAACGCCTGATGCAGGAAGTGGTGCAGGGTGGACAGTTTGTTAGGGCGTTGCTAAGCAGAATGTTTCATCAGTCGGGTCGTCAACCAAGCCAGTCTAGTCAGCTTAAGAGGACACGTCGATGATGGAACATTTTTTAATTCAGCTACTTGGACTAGAGGGTATTCAGTTTGCACAAGCAGACTGGTTGTGGGGCATTGTCATTTGGCCTGTTTTATGGGCGACGAATGCTCTGTTACAAGCTCGAGGGCGTACGGTTGTTGATGACTTGGTGCAGTTGCAGGCACAGCGTCAACTGGTGGTTAAGCACGCTCTAATTCATAAAATGGCCGACCAGCCATTGGCAACGGCTCGAAAAACATGGACTTTTTCGGGTAAGAAATTTGTGCTTAATTTAGTACGCGGGCTCATGGTCAGTTTTCTCTGTATCGCATTGGCACAGCCACAAAAAGAGCAACCACTAGAGCCGCTGCCGCAACAGAAAACGGTCAGAGATGTGGTCTTTGTGATTGAGAGCTCAGCCTCTTTTTTACTGCCGGATTATCAGGTAAATGGCCAATCAGAGACGCGCATGAACGTGGTCAAAGCGGTGTTGGATCGTTTTATTGCTGATTTAGAGGGTAACCGCTTCGGTATCGCAATTTATGCTGAACAGGCCTATACCTTGATGCCGTTAACCTCAGATCAAACCGCGGCACGTTTAACGCTTAAACGCCTTAAACCTTATTTAGCAGGCCGAGTCGATTATGCGATGGGTGAAGCGTTAGGGTTGGCACTCAAACAGACCGATTTAGGCATTCAGGCTGCCCAGCTCAAGCAGGCGTCTGTTAAGGGCAAACAGCAGGCTGGTACATCTGACCATCAGGCTTTAAAAAGAGTGGTCGTGTTAATCAGTGACGGGCTGAGTAAGCCAAGCCGCTTACCGTTAGCCGATGCAGTTAATTATGCCCAGCTGATGAATGTACCGATTTATACCATTGGGGTGGGGGCGGGCAGTGCCGACGCGGATAAACGTCTCTATACAGGCCTACTTTATCAACCGTTAGAATCGGACTCCTTAAAAGCCATTGCGAAAGCGACTCAAGCGCAGTATTTTGAGGTAGGCAGTGGGCAAGATTTAAACCGGGTTCTACAACAGATTAATGCCGCAGAGGGCGTGCCCTTTGAGTCAGACCAAAGACCCCCGCAGCACATTCCTTTAATGCATATTCCACTGCAGGCAGCGGTCATTACGCTCTTTATCTATCTACTGTTAAGTCTTCTCTTGAGTGGGGGGTTAGGCTCTATTAATACATCTCGCACCTTAAGTAAGGTGAATCAATCCACAGAGGGAACCTCGTAATGGAACAGCTTCTGATGGATTTTTTCACTCTGCTGAACCTACTTGTGACGGGAGAGCTGGCTTGGCGTGAACAAGCTTGGTTGTGGGCGATGGCACTGCCACTGTTGCTTTGGTTACTTAAAAAACGCGGTAAGTCTAAACAACAACAAGCTTATGCAGATCCGCATTTGTGGGCTTGGGTCAGTGCTGATGCAGTCTCTTCAAAGCATTTAACAGCGCCTGAGTTTTCGAAAAAAGTCCCCCTTGAAAAAGGGTATAAAGGTTTGGTTTTACAGAGACTACAGCGAACTTGGCTGGGAGCAAAAGGACGTTCAAAGCAGTTGCTATCTGCCGTGGTCATTGGATTAACCTCACCGAGTAAATGGCTGACCATCGGTTGGCTCTGTTTGGTTGTTGCTTTGGCTGGGCCTAGAAGCATGGTCGCCTCGGGAGATATTCAAAGCCGTGAAGGGGTGGATATTTTGGTCTCAATGGATCTATCCAATTCGATGACGGCTGAAGATGTGTACCCCAACCGCTTTCTGTTTGCAAAATCCTTGTTAGAGTCGATGATGACAGGTTTGGAGGCAGGCGATCGACTTGCACTTCAAGGCTTTGCAGGCCATGCACACATGGTGAGTCCTTTAAGTTATGACCGCTCCTTGTTTAAACACAGTTTAAATTTGCTTGAACCCAACTTACTGCCTCTGCAAGGGACGTGGTTAGATTTGGCGGTAATCGAGGGCATTACGCATCTGTCACAAACTGCAGGCAGTGCGAAAGTGATGGTGATGTTTACCAATGGTGCGCCTGAGTTTTGGAAGCCTGTTGATGTCCCAGAAGCGATTCAAAACTCGCCTTTTTATCAGGCTCGTCAGTTGAGTGATACGGGCGTTAAAATTATTGTTGTTGGGGTGGGGCAGCGCAGTGCCACCAGCCTGAAAGACAGCAGTCATAAATCGGGCAAGCTACA
>JAADDM010000277.1 GCA_013153955.1 Gammaproteobacteria bacterium
CACCAATCCATCGGCCTCGTTTAAAAGCGCCGGAACTGCACGCTTGGGAACAGGCCTGAAAAACTGCATATTTAGGCCTTCTTCTTCAGCCCTCTTCTTATAAGTTTCAAATTTCTCCCCGTGTCCAACTACAAAAAAAGCAACTTTCTCGCCTTTCAATTGACGCGCCGCTTCCCAAATGGTATCGAACGCATTGGCTTCCCCAACAGTACCGATATAAAGTAATCGCGTCTGCATGGCACTTTTCCTCATTGCCTTTATAGGCTCCAGGTCGTCCCATTCGCGAAAGCTTTCCGCAGAAAAAAGGTCAAGATCCACAGGGTTAGGTAAAAACAACGTGGGCTTATTTGGAAAATAACTTTGAATCTTTTTCTCAATGGCCCGGCTCAAAACCACTACGCCTTTACCTTGACGATAAAGGCGCCGGCTCCAGGCGGCGAGCAGCTGCACCACTGGATGACGTTCAGAAAGCCCTCGAAGATAAACTAACGCCTCGGGCCAAAGATCACGCACTTCAAGCACCGGTACCGCCTGAAACCTTTGCGCAGCCCAAAAAGCGACTTCCGCATTTAAAAAATGGAAACTTGACCCCAAGAGCATATCTGGGCGCTGTCGGAGTCCTTCTTGCTTCAAAACCTCCCGCACGCGGCGGCCAAATTCTAAAATGTTTCGAATTCGATCTAAAGAGTTTGAATTATATGTAATTTTTTGGTTAACAAAAACAAACTTTACTCCGTCGTACACTTCCATATAACTAGGGCGATCGAGCCTAGGGAAAAAATACTCCTTAGTTTCATGACGAAAATTCGAAGTAAAAACCGTGACCTCCCAACCGCGAGACACCAGATGTTTTCCCAATGAATAGTGGCGAGTAATACCAGGTAAATTCGGAGGTGTGGCGTATTGGTTAATAATCCACAAACGCTTCGTTGGCATCAGAAACTCCGTATCATCTCTATATCATCGGCCCATACCCATATAGATAAACCCCCAACGCGTCACCTCAGATGGAGTAAAAATGTTCCGCCCGTCCACAAAAACTTTTTGGCGCATGCGTCCTGCAAGCTCCGCAAAATCCAAATCAAAATACTGTGACCACTCAGTAGCCAATACTAAGGCATCAGCATCGCGAGCCAATTCGTATACGTTGTCGTAATATTCCACCCTCGAACCCAGCTCTTTTCGAGCATTCTCCACGGCCACAGGGTCATGAACTCGCACGTGAGCACCCCTCTCCAAGAGCAAGCGCACCACATCAATTGCGGGTGACTCTCGTACATCATCGGTGCCAGGTTTGAATGCAAGGCCCAGGACTCCAATCACACTACCTCGAAGTACTTTAAGTGCCGATTGCAGTTTTTCGATCACACGCTCACGCTGCCGCCAGTTTACTTCCCGCGCCGCGGCGACTATAGGCATCGCATAATTATATTCCCTACCCATAGCTAGCAGGGCTGCGGTGTCCTTGGGAAAGCAGCTGCCACCCCAGCCAATACCAGCCCCTAAGAACGCGGGACCAATGCGGGCATCCAAACCAATACCCCGGGCCACCTCAACCACGTCCGCGCCTACTTTTTCACAAAGACCTGCAATTTCATTGATGAAACTAATTTTTAATGCAAGGCATGCGTTGGCGGCGTATTTAATCATTTCTGCGCTGGTGGGGTCCGTGGTAATCAATGGTGGTAGATCATAGCTTTCTGGACGTGGCAAGAAGCCTGGGGGATTAAAGGTTTGCTCGAGTATCGGTCGATAAAGACGACGAAGGGCTTCAACTGCCTCAGGACTTTCGGACCCGACTACAATCCGGTCCGGGTAAAACGTATCACGAAGGGCTAATCCCTCACGGAGAAATTCCGGATTTGAGGCCAAGTAAACGTGGGCTTGAATTCCACGCTTCTTCAATACCTGCTCAATCACATGGGAAACCCGCCGGTTGGTGCCGATGGGAACGGTAGATTTCACCACTAAAATGTAACGTTTGCCTTCTTCTATGCTTTGGGCCACCTCCTCGGCCGCCGCCTCCACGTAGCTGGTATCGGCTTCGCCATTAGCCTTGGCTGGAGTACCTACTGCAATCATAATCAATTCGGCATCACGCACTGCAGCAGCTGTATCTTCGGTAAAAGTAAGCTGCTCTCTTTTAATTTCTACAAGTAATTCCTCGATACCAGGTTCATGAATCGGGCTTTTACCTTTACTAAGTAATGCAATCTTGGAAGGATCTTTATCAACGCCCACTACTTTATGGCCTAAATACGCGAGCGCAACTCCTGTAGTTAGGCCCACGTAGCCTGTTCCTATAACGGCAACACGCATCACAAGCAAATCATAGCAGCTGGGCCCAGCCTCTTCACCGTTATAGGACCATTGAACCTAGAGAAACACATATAAGTCAAATACAGAAAATTAATTTTCATTACAGCGCATACCAATACGGCATCACCTTGTCCCACTTTCGCCTGGCAACCTCTAATAGCCCGCGATAGCCAAGCGCTTCGGTGCAAATTCAGGATATTCGAAATATTATAAAGATGTCAGCGCTTATCCAGTGTTCGCTATAGCGCTACTGAATATTCGGATATACCTTCGCATTTGCTTATCTTCTCTCAGACTACAATGCAACTCTCAGACTACAATGCAACCTCTCGATTTAGTCGACACCCTTGTAAAGTTAGAAGCTCACTGACCTCTTCCCGATCTCGCAGATAGCCTCCTTTACCAGCTTCACATTTTCGCCCCCCAACTGGCCCACCACGCTGACAAAAACAGCAACTTCCCGCTTTAATTACTTTAAAGATACATTAGCCCCTGAGTCCCTGAGAATCCTCACAACCCACAATAATAAGGTGCAGCCAATAACGCTGAGTGTAAGGCTAACACACTTCAGCTGGGTGGCTTGGGACGTTTTTCCTTGGTCTTCTGCCTACTCTTAGCTTGAAATGGAAGTACTCTCTCCTTGAAGGCGCGACTGACCGTATTTTTTCTTGGCCTTGACACCCCAGCTAGTGAGCTTCTCCCAATTCGTATTCGTATCTATATGTTAACTATAGCTAAGGTAATTTTAAGATGGTATTTCGGATGGTTTCCTACTAAAGCTTAGGGCAAGTGAACCCGGACAGACACATGTGAGACGGGATCAATAAAAATTGTGGGGACCGACCCGCGAGAAAGGAGGTCCCCACACGT
>JAADDM010000077.1 GCA_013153955.1 Gammaproteobacteria bacterium
CACTTTAAAGACCAATCATTTGAAATATTAGCGGTTAATTTGGGAGAGGAGCGGGCTGAGGTGGTTAAGTTTTTAGAGACGCATCCCGTCAACTTTCCTATCTTAATGGATGGTGAGGGCAACGCCGTTAAAATCTGGCAGGTCTTTGCTTATCCAAGTACCTACGTCATTGATCAGCAGGGACAGATTCGGTATGCCCTCTTTGGCGGAACGGAGTGGGATGAGGGGCATCATTTGGATAAAATAGCTGCACTATTACAGGAGTAGTGCGCCCGCAAAGCCAATCGCCCAGCCAACCTAATGCACCAAAGTAATCAGAGGCTCCTGCTAATATTCCCCGGAGAAGGCCTCGAGAAGGCGACCAAGATGGTCGATAAGGGTTTCGGGATTCATTAGGAGTATCGCCGACAAGGTAATTTTTACCGGACTCGCTTTACGCTCTGAGGTGAAGACCTGATCTGCCGTTAGCGACGATTAGGTAGGGTTTTTGGGGCAGAGAAAAAGAGGATTATTCACATGAATCAGCCATTTTTTACCAAAAGTATTGAGCTAGAGGGGCGTCGAAAATGAATGGGTAGAATGGGCGCTTTGTCTGATACAGACGTCTCTAAAAAAGATCACTTCCTGATCGCGGATTGAATTGATAATAAAGAGCTTATGGCTGCTTATGGCCAAACCCTCAAACGTCCGCATCGGTAAAAATTCAATAATAATGAATTTTATTTGATTGAAGTGTCAGATGTTATTTCTATTTTAGGAGGCGCGACAAGGCTGTGCGTCAAAGTAAATCAGCTTGAAAAGGCTTGCTTACTTTGAATAGAAGGTTGAATCGGTGGGGGTGTTTAACTCGGCTTAAAGGACGCTATCAGGAGTCAATCATTCCTAGGCACGTGATAGAAACTTACCCGTTAAGGTGCTGACCTTAACCACTTCATGTGGCTCAATAAACTCAGGCACTTGAATCTCATATCCAGTAGAGAGCACGGCAGGCTTGGTGCGCCCTGCGCCAGTCGATTTACTGCCGGGGTTGGTTTCAATGACTTCTAATTCCACATTGGTTGGCATCTCAATGGCTAAAATTTGCTCTTCGTATAGTAGGGCGGTAATTCCTGCTAAGCCATCGGTAATGTATTTTTTCTCGTCTTCTAAATCGTCAGCGGCTAATAGGTACTGGGTGTAATCTTCAGTATTCATAAAGACGTAATTTGTGTCATCAATATAGGAGAACATCACCGATACTTTAGAGGTATCTACCTCTTTAATCATGTCTTCACCCTTAAACGTTTCATCTACTTTCTGGCCCGTTTTAAGGTTGTTAAAACGTACTTTATACATGGTCGATGCGCCACGAGACGAGGGGTTTCTCACATCGTAACTTTTAACAATGTGCGGCACGCCGTTCCACTCAACAACGCTTCCTTTTTTGAGTTCATTAATCTTAGGCATGGGAACAGCTCCTTTGGGGCACTTAAGGGTGCGAGAATAAATTAAGCTGCCTATTCTGGCAGTTTATAGATTGAATGCAAGTTTAGCGGTGAGGCCCTGTTTATGAGACAGGGTTAGCCGATAGTAAACCAACCATAATTTCTGGCGTATTTTATTATGGAGTAGAGGTGTATGCGTTGAGCCGCACCTTTATGTGCGGTTCAATCCATTACGAGAGGGCTGCACTGACGATGGCTTGAGCCTCTTTTAGGATAAGCGCCAAGTGAGCTTGGTTTTTAAAGCTCTCTGCATAGATTTTATAGATATCCTCCGTGCCAGAGGGACGCGCTGCAAACCAGCCGTTTTCGGTGGTTATTTTAAGCCCGCCAATAGCGGCGCCGTTACCGGGAGCATGGGTTAATTTAGCGGTAATGACTTCGCCAGCAAGGGTGTTGGCTTGTACCATCTCGGCAGATAGGTTGCTTAAAATGGCTTTTTGTTGACGGGTTGCAGGGGCATCAATACGCTGATAAATGGGATTGCCAAACTGCTGGGTGAGTACCTGATAAAGCTCACCAGGATCTTTGCCTGTCACGGCAGTCATCTCTGCGGCAAGCAAGTTAAGAATAATACCATCCTTATCGGTGCTCCAAGGTTCGCCATTAAACTGTAGAAAGGATGCGCCAGCAGACTCCTCACCACCAAAGCCAAAACGCCCTGTTTGCAGTCCATCAACAAACCACTTAAAGCCGACAGGGACTTCGGATAAGTTGAGGTTATTTGCCTCAGCCACGCGGTCTATCATCGCGCTTGAAACCAGTGTTTTTCCAACGGCGGCGTCTTTTGGCCAGTCAGGGCGGTGGGTAAAGAGATATTGAATTACCACGGCTAGGTAGTGGTTGGGGTTTAGCAAGCCTACGGATTTTGTCACAATGCCATGACGATCAACATCTGGATCATTTGCAAAAGCTAAGTCGTAGTGATCTTTTAACTTAACCAGGCCTGCCATGGCGTAGGGAGAGGAACAATCCATGCGGATTTTGCCATCTTTATCAACGTGCATAAACGAGAAGGTTGGGTCAACCTTTGGATTGGTTAGGGTGAGGTCTAGTCCGTAATGCTCTGCAATGGGCTGCCAGAAATCAATGGCTGCTCCGCCCATGGGATCAATGGCCAATTTTAACCCCGCCTTTTTGATTGCCTGCATATTGACAACTTTATCCAGGTTCGTAATATACGGCGTAATTAAGTCTGTTGGGGTGACATACTCTGAGTCCATCGCTTCGGTTAACGACAGGCGTTTAATCTGTACCTCTCCAGCGGCAATCAGAGCGTTGGCTCGGTCTTGAATCCAGTTGGTGGCCTCACTGTCTGCAGGCCCTCCGGTGGGGAGGTTGTACTTAAACCCCCCGTCTTGTGGCGGGTTGTGTGAAGGCGTAATAATGACGCCATCGGCAAAGCCTGCCGAGCGTGTTTTGTTATAGCTTAAAATAGCATTTGAAATAACAGGAGTGGGCGTATACCGGCCATTGGCTTGGATGATGACGTGAATGTGATTAGCAGCAAAGACTTCAATCGCCGTGGCGTGTGCGGCTTCGGAGAGTGCGTGGGTATCCATCCCAATATAGAGCGGGCCGTGGGTATTCTGTAAATAGCGATATTCAACAATGGCTTGGCAGATACCTGCTATATGCTGCTCATTAAAGGTGGTTTGACTAGCACAACCGCGATGTCCTGATGTCCCAAAGCTAACGGCTTGTTC
>JAADDM010000322.1 GCA_013153955.1 Gammaproteobacteria bacterium
AACTTCTCAAATTCAAGCCGCTTCAGCACAGAATTTGGTAATTACTGAAGTTATGGGAAACCCATGTAATGGAGAATCGCGCAATGAGTATGTAGAACTCTATAATTTTTCCTCAACACCAGTTTCTTTACAGGGGCTGTGGATAACTGATGGTGATGCAGCAAAGGCGATTGTACCTTGGGCGGATAGAAGTCCTTCTCAAAAGATGGGTAGTAAATTAGAGGTTGCTACTTTAGTGTTGGAACCGCATCATTTTGCTGTGATACTTGCTCCAGAATATGGCGTTGAGAATCATGAACCTTATCGACCCTATTTGTTCCCGCCTGGTACTGTTATTCTAACGGTTGATAGAGGGCGTCTTTTAACCGATGATCAACATGGTATAGAAGTAACAGGTCACGATCCAATAGTGTTGTATCTTGGAACGCGAGACATAATAAATGAGATCGTTTCAACTTACGGTTCTCCACGTATAAGCGCATATCCGTTAGGCATCCAAGATGATGGTAAAGATAATATACCTTTTCGCTCAAAAAAATGTTGGGCGGCGGAAAGAATAGAACCTATTAATCAAGATAAGGGTAGTATGTGGAGAGAAGTGAAGGATGGCACTCCAGGTTATGGTGATTATGGCCCTTAACCTCTAACCCTGCGTTGAGCGGACTTGCTTGCCTCGCTGCGCTCGGCTGCGCAAGCCGCTCACGCTTTTGTTAGCCACGCTTTGAAGGAAAACCTAGTATGAGTAAAATCGGCTGTGGGTATGGTAGTGAGTGGCATTTGCTTCGGTACTTGGGATATCATCGGGCATTATTATCACAAGAAGTGGGCGCGGCATTGGGAGCAAGTGGGGTTGAGTGGTTGGATTTCCCTTTTTCACCGGTTGGTGGGCGGTTGCAAGATGATCATGAATTTAAGGGCTTGGAGTTTTTAGAGGGCAAAGAGATACAGGAGAAGTGGACCCGATTCTGGCCGCAGAGTGGCAACGCACAAAATTGGGACGCAGTTGGGCGGGCGGCAATTGGCAAAGAAGAAGCATGGGTGCTTGTAGAGGCAAAAGCACACGTTGAAGAAATAAAGAGTCGTTGTGGGGCAAAAAGCCCACGCAGTAAGGCAAAAATAGCAAAGGCGCTGGCTGAAGTGAGAGAATATTTGGGAGCTACGGAGCAGCCCTTAGAACATTGGCTTGAGCCATATTATCAATTTGCAAATCGGTTGGCAGTGCTATATTTTTTGGAGCGAGAAGGCGTAAAAGCCCATCTGGTAAATGTGTATTTCTATGGTGAGCGTAAGCCAGAGTGGCAGTGCCCTCAAAGCGCAGTAGAGTGGGAAGAGGTTGTGCGTGAAGAGGAGGCGTGGTTAGGCGTTGAAGCGGGTAGTGAGATGATGAAGCGGGTTCACCATGTATATTTAGCAGTGAATCCTTTGGTTGTGTAAAGAGTTTTGGCAAATAGAGGGCGTGGCTAACCTTGCGTTGAGCGGACTTGCTCGCCTCGCTGCGCTCGGCTGTGCAAGCCGCTCACGCTTTTGTTAGCGCATTCATGTCAAAGGCCTAAAAGTGCTTGGCTTAGACGAACCGCTAAATTGGCCAAGTATGAATCATGAAAGGACGCGTGTGAAGAGAGAGCCTGCTAATTCTGAGTGGCTTTACGCTGATATCCAGCGTAGTAGAGAGATCCTTAACAACGAGGATTCTCAATTTGCGAGAAGGGTTTATTTGCGCGCCTTGAGTGCTTGGTATGAGATAACTCTCTCTGAGATTCGAGAAGAAACGGCGTCTTTACTGATTGATAAGTACGAGTTACATGGGAAATTGAATTTACACGAGATAATGCCTCTGTTAGATGAGACGGCGATGCTTTCTGGTAATGGGAGGTTGCATCTTGCTCCTAATCGACAGCCGTTTATATCTCTTGTTGCTTATACATTGAAGACCTTTGCGAGATTGATAGAATATCCTAATGAAGTGTTGTCTGATACTCGTTGACAATCGTTCTGCGCTACGGTTAAGATTCGTCATCGGATTACTCATCCAAAGTTTCATCTAGAAATTGAGATAACGGATGAGGAACTTAAAGTTATTGACGAGGGGTGGGCTTGGTGGAGCGACATATTAGAATCTCTTTGGGAGCAGCATTATCGTCACCTTCACCAACCTAAAACCACCTGCCGCTAACCCTGCATTCACCCGACCCGCCTTCGGCGGTAGGTATGCGGCGCGAAAGATGCAAAGTTTAGCTATAATGAAAGCAACTCGGATTGGAAACACGGCGGGCGGGTGATGCTATCGTTGGGCCAGGGCCTTCTACCGAATGAAAAGGAGAAAAGCAAATGGAGCGTTACAAAAATCTTGGAGGAAATTCTGGGGTTGTTGGTTATGAGATTGGCAGCGATTTTATAAGAGTACAATTTTCTAATGGCTCTGTTTATCTTTATACTTATGCCAGTGCTGGAGCCAACAATGTTGAGCAAATGAAGCGGTTGGCGAGAATGGGGCAAGGATTGAATGCTTTTATTAACCGTCATGTACGCAAGGCGTATGAAAGAAAGGAGCGCTGAAGACAAATTTTTGTTGGTGCTCTGGCGTTCGTTTCACCAACTCCTTTGAAGGAGGAAAAAATGCGTCTCTCTAATGCAGAGAAAATAATTCTTTTGCTTCTCGCGGATATTTATGAGCACTTGGATATAGAGGGTGTAAACCCTGAACTTATCCGTGAGGCAATTTATTCAAACAATCTTTGGGCTCTGGAATGGTATTTTCAGATGGTCCCATTTGATGACGAACCAGTTTCTCACGAAGTCGTACACGAAGTTGTAGACATACTTGAGATGTGGAATGCGATAGAAATGTCTTATGAGCAACTCAGCCAAGAAGAACGGGAACGTGTGGCTGCTGAAGCTGAGCCATTTGGGCGCAATCCCCGCTTTCCAGGAATAGACCTTAATACAGAAACTGAGCACTACAGTGTTGCTACTATGCTGATTGACCACTTAGGCCGTTTTTCCCGCTTTCGTGGGCGTGATTTACAATCACACCATCCTGTATTAGAAGCCTATAGGAGAATGTTGGAAGTCTACATTCCTCTTAGGGATAATGAGCAACTACCTCTAAGCGCTGATAATTTGATAGCGATACTTCAGGAGCAAGTTCATCCCAGCAATCGTTGAGGCCCAACCC
>JAADDM010000017.1 GCA_013153955.1 Gammaproteobacteria bacterium
GATCATGAAAAGTTAGCTGAAGCATTTTTTATCCACTGACTTTTGACAGTTGTGGACCACACAGCAACAGCTGATCCAGCTCAAGATCAGTGTCATCAGCTGCAAGGTCAACTAACAGTTCACGCAGCTGCTCACATCGGTTCCAGCTGGAGTACACACGTGTGCACCGATGTCGTTTATACAGTGACTGTTTGAAATACTGTCATATGATATAAATTTCATTTTTCCTGATAGACATCCTCCATCCAGCATTTCAGTTGCCTTGTTTTAAAAGATGACAAATTCTTGAGCTTGTAGCCTTGGTAGTTGTTTATAACAAGACATTATCATACTTGACATTTTCCTCTGGCTGCTGTATAATGCTGAAAATACCACGTCTAAGGTGCGTTGTTCGTTTTCCGTGTCAACTATTGGATCATATCCAATGGTCGTTGCAAAGAGATGACATCCCTAAGCAAGTAACGATTCTAATGTAGCTTTGTTGTGTCTAAAGAAAATAAATAACCTGTCTTGTAAGCATGATATATAAAATGTGACATTAAAATAAATGTCCTGAGTAATAAGGAAAGACGGGTGTGATGAAATGACATTTAGAAGCAAGTCTTGCTCCCTTGACAGCATTCTTGCGTGATACGTGAATTCAGGTTCATGATTTCAACTGATATATACTTCAGTTTTATGAGTTTAACAAAGTCGTAGGTTATATTTACGGCAAACAAAATTATTATCGGGATGCAACACTCTCCAATATGTAAACAACATTGGTTTTATTGAGGCTGTCTGGCCGTTCAGCGGCCACCGTTAAAACACCGAAACCTGTAGCTCAACGCTAAAACACGGTAACATTGCCGACCAGCGCCTCCAAAACACGAGGCGGCTTTCTACAGCTGTGCACAGTGTTTGGTTTAGACTGGCGTAAGGATTTAAACACTGTTTGAACTTCTATACTACTACAGGCCTAAGAAAGTGTTTTGCCTGAGCGTAGGCCACGGTTAGTATTTGTGTGTTTGTTGAATGTAGAGGAAGAAGCGGTTATGTTGTAGTTGAAGGTAGCCCGGTCTGAAGGTGGCGGCGGCAGCGGCAGCAGTGTGGGTGGTGGTTAATCGGCTAAGTGTAATTTTGTGCTGGAGGCGAGCTTGTTGACGTCTGTTGGCGGTGTGGATTGACAATTAGTGTGAGTAGTGGGGTACTGGTCAACTTTCCCAGCGAGAAGAGGGGCGGGTAGGAAGAAACTAATGGACGGTGTGTGTTAATGACTGAAGGAGTGCTCTCAGTAAGGATCGGTGCGCCAGTGCTTAATTGTTATTGCAGCGAAAGGAGCACATGCTTGCCTTAAAGATGAAGCCGTGCATATCTAATATCGACGATTGTGAATAACGAAACCGTGAATGGCTAATTAGATCAATTAATATTTATTATATCGTACTTGTGCTACTTGGATGACAAATACATTTTAACCAACTCGACTCGACGAGGTAGTTGTCGGTGGTTCGGTTGCTGCTGCGTTGGGGGGTGGTGGTAAAATGACTCTATAAGGTCAAAACTACGGCGCAGATTGGCCGGAAGAATATATAGTGTTTGAAACTGACGACTCTTGATAACGTAGATCGCATGGCGTGGTGCCAGCCGTGTATATATAAAATGCGTGCCCGATCAAGTTTCGAAAGATGGCAATTATGTTAGTGGAATAGCTGGGGTCGGCCAACTTTGAACTGTGGATGAACGAGTCTAGGGCGGACTCGGGCTGGAAGACGCCTAAGGGTTCAAGATTTGAGATCGATGAGTAGCCGACTGTGCCGGATCGCTTCGTCGCTTGTTCCATTCGTGGCTAGTGTCGGCCAACCGTCGACCTCTGACTAAAGAGCTCTAGGTCTGAGATCGATCGATAACCACCAGTATCTGTGCGCTTTGTCGCATTTTCGATTTGTACTGGGGTCAGCCACCTGTCGGTCTCTGACTGAAAGGCTCGACACATTCCTTCTACTGGATCACACTCCTACTTCTGTCGGAGTGGTTTTGACGGAGGTGACACCTATCGAGTATTAATGAAATGACTTTTTTCCGTTTTGTTACCACCAGAACATACAGACGGTAGAAAACACCTGTCAATTTGGAGGTCCGACCCCGCTCTATGATGGGCACCCTTCAAAATGAAGGAAAGCCCCTTTTATTTTCCAAGCAGAAAAAATCACAATAAGGCGGCCAGTACTTAACCACAAATAAATTGATCTAATACTGTATTTCATGACCATTTGATGTTTTCACTGCAGTGTGCTGTCGATCCGTGGCCCACCTTTCCCTAGGCCACTGTTGTCCACTTTGTTTCTTTGTCTCGTCGTCAAACGCCAGATATTCTGTAGAAAATAAACAAAATCACGTCGGATGATCTTACAAGCCAAGTATTCGTCCTGATTCTTGATGGGAAAATAGAATGATTTCAATGTCGCCGAGATGGACTTCATCACACTCAGCATGATAAACCTGACTGTAGTCTGAGAAGAAACGTTATACATTTAGTTAATATTTCTAATCTCCTATCTAAATAACTTGATTCTGCGTATTCACCACTGCAGCATATTTGGAAAACAGATGATCCGAGTGATGGCTTGAGACATTCGTTTTATTGAGGCTGTCTGTGGGTTGACAGGCTACGGTTAAAACACCGATACATTGCTTACCCGGCACGATGAAAGATGTAGCACAGAGCTATAGCTGTCAGTCAAATAGTAGCACTAAGAAACGCTAACCATCACCGGATCCACCACTACAGGCTAATTGAAGCATATGGCCCGAGCCGACGCTCCACAGATTGGTGTAACTGAAGCTATCTGGCCGTTAATCAAATATGGCTACAGGAGCAAAATATTTCTCACCAGCTCTAGCTGAGGGGGTCCAAATCGGAGTCTGGCGCAAAAAGTCTCTCCTTGATCGATTAGCTAGGGTCGGCTAACACTCGGACTCGGACTGAAGGGGTCTAGATCGGAGACCAGCAAGAAGATGCCTGTGATGGTTCGTTTCGTCTCTTGTTCTCACAACCTCCAATTTGGCAGCGACACAGCGCAGTCATTTGTAGACCAATGTTTGTTAAGGAAATGCCGGGTAGATAATCAAGTCCGATTAGTTTAATTTCATTCGTCGTTGATTCGGTCTCCCGATCATTGGTTGGTTGATTA
>JAADDM010000154.1 GCA_013153955.1 Gammaproteobacteria bacterium
GCCATCGGGGGAGGTGAGGATGGTGCCTGAGCTGCCCACCGCTACGAAGGTGCCGTTGCCATAGGTGATGCCTTTGAGCGAATAGCTAGTTCCCGAGGTCTGCGCAGTCCAGTTTTCGCCATCGGGGGAGGTGAGGATGGTGCCATGCTCGCCCACTGCTATGAAGGTGTCATTGCCGTAGGTGATGCCCAAAAGCGCGGAGTTCGTTCCCGAATCTTGGAGGGTCCACTCCTCTCCGTTCCAGGAGGTTAGGATGGCGCCAACATTACCCACGGCCACGTAGAGTCCGTCACCGTAAGTGATGTTATTGAAATATCCCCCCGCAACCCACTTCCACTCACTCAAGTCGGGCGGCTCTTCAGTAGTGCCCGGGACAACTTCTAGATCAAAATATTTTCCGTAAACAACATAGTTATCATTTGTTTGGCTAGTGCCCGCGAACGCCAATTGATACGATCCAGGTTCAACGGTTTGGTCCACGATCAACTTGGCGGAGAAGTTATTAAAATCCCGCGGCGATATTACATTTGGCTCCACGTGAATATCATCCAACCTCGAGCCCGTTTCGCGGTCAATGACCCATATTTCTATATTGGTACTAGGAAGATCGCTATAGACAGGCATCAACGCAAGATTAATACTCTTTTCACCGCCTTGCGCGATTTCCCAACCCGAATCGGATATGCCAACGGTCGCGTCGCAACAGGGCAAATCAGATACTTTGTAATAAAAATATGTTTCACCCAAATGAGAACTTGCACTCATTAATGTTGTAATTAAAGCAGTAGAAGGATTTTGAACAAAAACTTCGGCAGTTTTTAACGCCTTTCGGTAAGGGTTTAATTCTTCAGCAACCTTCCCAAGGGCAATATCGATTAGCTCATCATATATCTTCGACTCAATCCAATCCATGAAGTAGTCCGCGAGGGTTAGGCCTAAGGATTTCCAATCACCGACGTTTAGATACTGTAAAAGTTGATTAACTTTAGAGAGATCTGAGGCGGTGGAGTGTATAAAATTTTGAAACAAATCATCATCAATAAGTGTTGTTGGTGACAAAAACAGGTCTGTAAGCGAAGCTACTAAGGTATTGTATGTGTATTTATATACATTGATATATTCATACTTAATTGACGATGGCAAATGTACGGACGTTAGCTTGCCATCCCACCGCGCATCCTCAAATCTAAGGTGTACTACGTCATCCAGAAAAGTTCGAACACCATCAATAGTTACGAAAGTGTCCATAAAACCGGTCATTGTTTGGGGGGCAACTATTACAGGGTCCCCCAAAAAGTCGGTCCTATTCGATACGCGCAATTCTTGCCAAAGGATATTAGAATTGTAAACATCAATCTCCAAATCAAATACTTTCGCACCAAACCTATCCCTTGGTCCTGCGAGTACTGCAGAATATTTGTCCCCATAGTAATTCTTTAAATCCAGAGTTAGGCTATACACGAGGCCTTCGGCGGGCTCTATTTTAGGTTCGTAGGCACTTGACAAAAAGCCCACTTGATCGATTCTGGATACATGTAAGGGCAATCGACGTTCAACGTTTTGATTGGTATTAAGTACACTGCTTGATGAGCTAGTTTTATGTGTCGCATTAACGTCATAATTGCCGCTCGAATCGCTAACTAAGGTACTATCCGCACCGTCTTGCAGGATGCTATAAACATCGTCTACTGCAGCTCCGAGTTTGCTGGCGAATTCTGGTTCGGCGCTGTCAATAGGTTGGTTATTGCTAAATAATGCATCAATATAATCAATAAGCTCTTCTACCGAAGCAATGCTCTTTAATTCTTCCATTAAGCCATCGAACTGGGCGTCATCAGGGATATAGGACAAAAACGGAATCGAGTTAACGACAAAAGCTAACGCGGTGCTCTCTGGGCTGAAGGTAATTGCATCAGAAGAGCGAAAGGCAGTAGCAATTAAGTCGTCATTTTGATTCAGGGCGCTAATAATACGTATGGAATCATCTATATTTACTTTCGCGGTGGAATCTGTATCGACGATGGCGGTAGTTGCACCGGCAACCACCTTTAGTTGATCATACCTTTCTTCCAGTTTGGGATCAAAGTCCATACTTATTTCCAACCGCCCTTCCTCCGGCTGTTCATTTACCGGAGGTTTAAAAACATTGCATGCGGCTACCGCGATCAATAGCAGAATAGCTACGATAGTTTGTAGCATCTTATATTCAAACTTATTCATGCGTTTGTTATATCAGACTTGATCTGCTTAATCAACCCCCTCCAGCTTGGGAACTGCCAGAAAAGGTTATTATGACTTCCTCCGCTAAAACACCATTCGCATTTTCTCCTTGGGGAAAGCGGGTATAAGTGTTTATGGGGAATACTGTTGTGGCGACGTAGATGCCGTTCTGCCTGTCTTCGGAAGTCTCAAGGTGTTGTTAGATGTGGCGTTTGTTCTCTTCCCCTTCAGTAAAAACCTTGCTGTGGTTTATGCGACGATGATGAAAACTGGAAACGTGCAGTGCGTTTTAACCAACCAAGCTATCGGTGTAAACGATGCTACCAGGTGCCGCCCGGGACTCAATGTGGGTAGGAGCGCTTTGCCTCCGCATTTGGCATAAGGAGCGCGTAAATCCGCCCTCCGCGCTTTAGCAAGCCGAACACCGGCACCTTCTCTGCGGCTCCTCTACCTCGTTTGCCCCTGCGTTTGCCACTGAAATAGCTTTCCTCTAAATCTTTCACCTGCTTCCACTCACTTCATCTCCCAATGCAAGCGGGGCGGCCTTCCCCATCTCCTCAGCAATGATCGTGCGGAGAGCAAAGCAAAAGCGATATACCGTGTTGCGGTTCACGCTTGCGAACTCGGCTGCTGCTCGTGCGATAGTACCCGCAACAAACTGTTCGAGCAAACGTAAAAGCTTGGCCTTGCTGAGTCGGCTTTTCTCGTGTACGCCGGCAATGGCTTAGCTTCCTTTGGGTGTTAGTTATGCTTGTCCATTATCTAGGTGTTAGTTATGCTTGTCCATTATCTAATAGCTATTTGAACAGTGTGCTAAGTTTTTGCAACACTTCTTCTAACGCCCCTGCTGGTAGTTTACAGATAAACTCCGCGCCTCTTGCCTTCCAGTCCAAACTTTTCACCTGATCGGATAAAACAACTCCACTGATATCCAGCCCTTGCGGTATTT
>JAADDM010000050.1 GCA_013153955.1 Gammaproteobacteria bacterium
CCATGCAAGCGGCGGTCTTGAGGGTCAAGCTGCGCTACATAGACGAGTTCAACGAGGCCCGTCGCCGCCTGGCGCACGCCTATAGCGAAAAGCTGGCGGCGGTAGAGGGTATAGCCCCTCCTTTCGAGGCTGCATACGGCACTCACGTTTACCACCAGTACACTATTCGGGTTACCGAGGGCCGGCGTGATCAGCTAAAAGACCATCTGGTGGCGCGCGGCATCGGGACTATGATCTACTACCCGATTCCGGTACACGAACTTGCAGTGTACTCGAATATGAAGGTGGATTTGCCAGTAGCCGAAGAGGCAGCGCGAGAAGCGCTATCGCTGCCCATGGGACCGGTCGTTGACGAGAGCGTCAAAGAGAAGGTGTTGGCGGCGATAAGTGACGTGAAATGGGCAAATTAACTTTGTGGTTTAGGGGCCTGTTCAACAATACCTTTGTCCGCAACGTTGCTCTTGTCACCACCGGAACGGTATTGGGGCAGACAATCGTCATTGCTGTATCTCCCATCCTTAGCCGGATATACGCCCCCGAAGATTTCGGCGCTTTCGCAGTCTTCGCTTCGACGGTTGGAGTTCTGGCCATAATCGCCAGTTTGCGGTACGAGATCGCCATACCGCTTCCCGAGAGCGGCAGCGAGGCCTGGGCGCTCGCCAAACTGGCTTTTCTAGGGGCGCTGGTCATTGGCGCCGTATTGATGCTAGCGTCGGGAATCTGGGTGGGGCCGTTTGCCCAGCGAATGGGTTTGTCGCCAGCGCAGAGCAGGGTTGCCTATCTCATTCCGCTTGGGATAGTCGCTACCACCAGTTTCCAGATAATGAACTACCTGGTAATCAGGAAGTCGCGCCATCAGGTTTTGGCCAAGAGCAAGGTGGTTCAGGGTCTCACCTCGGCTTCGGTTCAGTCGGGTCTCGGGTTTGCCGGCGCTGGAGCTCCCGGCTTGGCGGTGGGTTTGATTGCCGGTCGGCTAACGTCGGCCCTATACTCGTACTTTTCTATAGGCGAGCGCTGCACGGGGAAGTCAAACCTGTTGGCGGTGGCCAAAAAATATGTCAGATTCCCCAAACTAGCCCTGCCTTCGGGAGGCATCAACGCGCTGGCGGTTGAGATGCCCATGCTGTTGACGTCGGCCATTTTTGGTACCGGGGTGGCTGGTTTCTACGCCCTGGCCCAACGGGTCGTGGTTGCGCCGATGAGCATGGTCGGCAAGTCGATCGCCCAGGTTTACATGGCCAAGCTAGGTGAGTACGTACGCAACAAAAACACCGATGCCATGGCGCTGTATGTAGGAATCGCCAAGAAACTCTTCAAGGTTTCTATAATCCCGTTTGCCCTGCTTGCCCTCATATCTCCCCATGTTTTCGGTTTGTTATTCGGTCCATCCTGGCAGACCACTGGTGAAATAGTGAGGGTCTTGACGCCGGCCTTTTTTGCCCAATTCGTGGTGGTGCCTTTGTCGCAGACGTTAAACTATATCGGCCGGCAGGACTATCAACTGGCTTGGGATATATTTCGATTCGTGGGCATTGCGACTATATTCTATTTTGCTGAAACGCTATCTCTCGAATTCCATATTGTTTTTATGGTGTATGGACTGTTTGTACTATTTTCATATCTTATTCTTTATATATTAACAACGGTGGCGTTGCGCTCTGTGGTAAGCGGATGGGGGCAGGGGTAACACCAAGGAATGGGAGATGAAATGGGGTTTTCTAAAATATTCTCCAAGGTGTACAAAGATATCCGTAGCTACCTGATAGGAAACGAAGAGTTTGGTTTCTGCGAGCTATCCCTTTCCTCTACCGCCTACCCGATCGACTTTACTTTTGCTCTCGACAGGGAAGAAGAATTTTTTTCACCGAAAGACGAAAACGGTTTGCCGGTACGCAAATATCTATCGGCTGGTGTTCAGTACAACCCAACCCGCATGGCGTCGTATGCCCTAGCTCATTACAACCGCTACTTAGAAACTAATAACGAAGAGCATCGGCGCATTTTTATGAAGGTGGCGGATTGGTTCATGGGCAGCCGCGACGGCGTTTGGTCGTACGAGTTTGATTGGGGAGAGCTTAAAGCTCCCTGGATCTCCGCCATGGCCCAAGGCGAGGGCGTGAGCGTATTGGTGCGCGCCTGGCACTTGAGTGGCGAGGAGCGTTATATAGAGCAGGCGTTAAGGGCCATCGAGCCTTTTTCTAAGGAGATTTCAGATGGAGGCGTGGTAGCTTACTTGGAGGACGGTGACCCCTTTTTGGAGGAATATCCCACTTCCAACCCGAGCCATGTTCTCAACGGGTTTCTCTTTGCCGTCATTGGACTTGTTGATATAGAACGGATAGCCGGCCAAGAGCTGCCAGAGGGTTTGGGGGCTGATGGATGGATAGGGGTTTTAGAGCGGCATATACAAAAGTGGGACCTGGGTTTTTGGTCGGCGTATGATCTTACTTGGATTGGTCGTCGCATGCGTAACCCGGCTACGATGAGCTATCACCGCTTGCATATTTCACAATTAAAATATTTGGTGCAATTGTACAACGCACAAACTATTTTTGAAATTTTGGAAAAATGGGAGCTATATATGTATAGTTTATTTAATAGACTCCGTGCGTTGGTTCTTAAAATAAACTATCGTATGCGGGAAAGGGCGCAACGATGAAGTTTATATATACAATTGCTGCTTTGTTAACGGCATTGTCAATTATAGTGTTACAATTATTCAGAGGTATTTATATTATTAATTTTATTCAAAATGGTATATGGATTTTTATTAGTTTAGTAATTTCTTTTCGTGCAATTAAGTACAATAAGCAATTTTTAACATGGTTGTTTATTTTTTCGGTATTTTTCTTAGTCAGTATGTTATCTATTATATTAAATTCAGATACTTTTATGCAACCATATTCATATTATAAATTAGCGAAATTCTTTTTGCTTTGGGCTTTTATGTTTTTTGTAGGTTATTTTTTGGGGGAGGAACTATTGCAAGCATTATATAAAGTGTCAATTTTATGGATTCTTACTACTTTCATATATGCTGCAATGGTGTCATTTAACACTCTACAATTGCATTCTATGCTACATCATTTAAAGTCAACGTATTTGCCATTAGGAAGAAGTCTGAGTGTCGCTGCCTTGTCAACCTTATTTTTAGGATTAGGAA